>NZ_LIRG01000260.1 GCF_001419695.1 Streptomyces prasinopilosus | reverse complement strand
GCGTGAAGAATGCACGCGCGCGTGACTACGATGGGCCAGCCGGTGGCCAGTGGGGCCACACGGCCACACCGACCGTCGGGAAGGCCATGCTGAACAAGTACGCGCGTGCATTCTTCACGCGTGTCCTCACACCGTTCGCCGCGTTTCTCATCCGGCGGGGGGTCAGCCCGGACACGGTCACCCTCATCGGCACCGCCGGCGTGGTCGCGGGCGCGCTGGTCTTCTACCCCAGGGGCGAGTTCTTCTGGGGCACGATCGTGATCACACTGTTCGTGTTCTCCGACCTCGTCGACGGCAACATGGCCCGCCAGCTGGGCCGCTCCAGCCGCTGGGGGGCCTTCCTCGACTCCACCCTCGACCGGATCGCCGACGGTGCCGTCTTCGGCGGCTTCGCCCTCTGGTACGCGGGCGGCGGCGACGACATCGCCCTGTGCGCCGTGTCGATCTTCTGCCTGGCCAGCGGCCAGGTGGTGTCGTACACCAAGGCGCGCGGCGAGTCGATCGGACTGCCGGTGGCCGTGAACGGGCTGATCGAGCGGGCCGAGCGGCTCGTGATCTCACTGGTCGCGGCCGGCCTGGCGGGCCTGCACGCCTTCGGCGTGCCCGGCATCCAGTACCTGCTGCCGGTCGCCCTGTGGATCGTCGCCGTCGGCAGCCTGATCACGCTGATCCAGCGGGTCGTCACGGTGCGCCGGGAGTCCGCCGAGGCGGAGGCCGCGGAGACCGTGGAAGGGCGGGAGGCCGCCGGCGGGCAGGAGGCCCGCGGGAGCGGGGCCGCGAAGTGAGCGCGCGGGACCGCCTGAACGACGCCCTGTACGGCGCCGGCTGGGCCACCGTCAAGAAGCTCCCCGAACCCGTCGCCGTGCGGCTCGGCCGGGTCATCGCCGACCTCGCCTGGAAGCGGCGGGGCCAGGGCGTGCGGCGGCTGGAGAGCAACTACGCGCGCGTGGTGCCCGACGCGAGCCCCGAGCGGCTCGCCGAACTGTCCCGCGCGGGCATGCGGTCGTACCTGCGGTACTGGATGGAGTCCTTCCGGCTGCCCGCCTGGAGCCCGGAGCGCATCGCGAACGGCATCGACATCCAGGACATCCACCGGGTGACCGACGGCATGGCGGCCGGCAAGGGCGTCGTCCTCGCGCTGCCGCACCTCGCCAACTGGGACCTCGCGGGCGCCTGGGCCACCACCGGGCTCGGCATCCCCTTCACCACCGTCGCCGAACGCCTGAAACCGGAGACGCTGTACGACCGCTTCGTCGCCTACCGCGAGGGCCTCGGCATGGAGGTGCTCCCGCACAACGGGGGCAGCGCCTTCGGCACGCTGGCCCGGCGGCTGCGTGAGGGGGGACTGGTCTGCCTGGTCGCCGACCGCGACCTGTCGGCCTCCGGAGTGGAGGTCGAGTTCTTCGGGGAGACCGCGCGGATGCCGGGCGGCCCCGCCCTGCTCGCCCAGCACACCGGGGCGCTGCTGCTGCCGGCGACGCTCTGGTACGACGACTCGCCCGTGATGCGGGGCCGGGTCCACCCGGCGGTACCGGTCCCCGAGTCGGGTACCCGGGCCGAGAAGACGTCCGTCATGACACAGGCGCTGGCCGACGCCTTCGCCACGGGCATCGCCGAGCACCCGGAGGACTGGCACATGCTGCAGCGCCTGTGGCTCAAGGACCTCGACCCCGCGCGGGACCCGGGCCAGGACACCCGGGAGGGGACCCCGTGAGGATCGGCATCGTCTGCCCCTACTCCTGGGACGTGCCGGGCGGCGTCCAGTTCCACATCCGCGACCTGGCCGAGTACTTCGTCCGCCTCGGCCACGAGGTGTCCGTCCTGGCCCCGGCCGACGACGAGACCCCGCTGCCGCCGTACGTCGTCTCGGCCGGCCGCGCGGTGCCGGTGCCGTACAACGGCTCGGTGGCCCGGCTCAACTTCGGCTTCCTGTCGGCGGCCCGGGTGCGGCGCTGGCTCCACGAGGGCGCCTTCGACGTGATCCACATCCACGAGCCGGCCTCGCCCTCGCTCGGCCTGCTGGCCTGCTGGGCGGCCCAGGGCCCCATCGTCGCCACCTTCCACACGTCCAACCCGCGCTCCAGGGCCATGGTCGCCGCGTACTCCATCCTGCAGGCGGCACTGGAGAAGATCAGCGCCCGGATCGCGGTGAGCGAGTACGCCCGCCGCACGCTCGTCGAACACCTCGGCGGTGACGCGGTGGTCATCCCGAACGGGGTGGACGTCGACTTCTTCGCCCGTGCCGAGCCCGAGCCCGCCTGGCAGGGCGACACGATCGGCTTCGTCGGCCGCATCGACGAGCCCCGCAAGGGCCTGCCGGTGCTGATGCGCGCCCTGCCGAAGATCCTCGCCGCCCGTCCGCAGACGCGGCTGCTGGTCGCGGGGCGCGGCGACGAGAAGGAGGCGGTGGAGGACCTGCCCGCCGCACTCCGCTCCCGGGTCGAGTTCCTCGGCATGGTCAGCGACGAGGACAAGGCCCGCTTCCTGCGCAGCGTCGACCTGTACGTGGCGCCCAACACGGGCGGCGAGAGCTTCGGCATCATCCTGGTCGAGGCGATGTCCGCGGGGGCGCCGGTGCTCGCCTCCGACCTGGACGCCTTCGCCCAGGTGCTCGACCGGGGGGCGGCCGGTGAGCTGTTCCCCAACGAGGACACCGACGCGCTCGCCGAGGCCGCGACAGCCCTCCTGGCGGACCCGGAGCGGCGCGCGAAGCTGAGCGAGCGGGGCAGCGCCCACGTTCGCCGCTTCGACTGGTCGACCGTCGGCGCGGACATCATGTCCGTCTACGAGACGGTGACCGCCGGGGCGGCGGCGGTGGCGGCCGACGAGCGCACGACGGGGCTCTGGTCGCGCTTCGGGCCGGCGAGGGACTGAGAACGGGGGCGGTCGTGCGGCCGGCCCCCGCCCGTCGCCGTACCCCCGGGTGAACGGCGACGGGCGGGGGCCCCGGCGCCCGGAGCGCCCCGGGGACCCCGGCCGCCCGGCCGGACCGGCACGGCGCCCCGGTAGCCTTGCCGCCCGTGACCGCAACCCTGATCTGGATCCTCGTCGCCCTCGTCGCGATCGGCCTCTACCTGAGCTGGACGGCGGGACGGCTGGACCGGCTGCACGCCCGGATCGACGCCGCCCGCGCCGCACTGGACGCGCAACTGCTGCGCCGCGCCTCCGTGGCCCAGGAACTGGCCACCGCGGGGGTGCTCGATCCCGCCGCCTCGATCGTGCTCTACGAGGCCGCACACGCCGCGCGGCAGGCCGTGGAGGAGCAGCGGGAGGTCGCCGAGAGCGAACTGAGCCAGGCGCTGCGGGCCGTCTTCGGCGAGTCGCAGCAGGTGGACGCGGTCAAGGCGGCGCCCGGGGGAGAGGAAGCGGCCGTGGAACTCGCCGAGGCGGTCCGCAGGGTGCCCATGGCCCGCCGTTTCCACAACGACGCCGTACGAGCCGCACGCGCCCTGCGCCGGCACCGGAAGGTGCGCTGGTTCCGGCTGGCGGGGCACGCGCCGTTCCCGATGGCCTTCGAAATGGACGACGAGCCCCCGGCCGCCCTGATCGAACGCGCGGCCTAGGGGGTGCCCGAAGGAATGAGCGGGGGAGGAGGAGCGGCGTCCGGCGCGTGCGAGCGCAAGGCGCCGGAGCGCCCGCGACGGGGGTCCCGCGTTCGAGCGGAGCCGAGCGCGGGGGAGGAGCCACGCGGGTGGTTCGGCAACGCGCGAGCGGGGTGCCGGGCGTCGCGGCGCCGCGGGCGTTTGTCGGACCCCCTGGTGCCCCGAGCCGGGGAACCGGGGCCGTCCCGTGTCCCCGGGGCGGTCCGCCGTGCGGATCCCGGTCGCCCGGCCGGTGGCACTCGCCGTGAGGACGGCCGGGAGCCGCGTCCAAAACGATCCACCGCCTCTCCATTGGCCCTTGCAGTGGACTGGTCCGTTCACGTTTCCTCAGTGGTGCAGAAACCCCCCTCTTCATCACCAGTGAGGTCACCCGTGTCCAGCACGCTCTCCGAGAACCAGGCTCCCGAGACCGGCACCGCCCGTGTGAAGCGCGGCATGGCCGAGCAGCTCAAGGGCGGCGTGATCATGGACGTCGTCACGCCGGAGCAGGCGAAGATCGCCGAGGACGCGGGCGCCGTCGCCGTCATGGCCCTGGAGCGCGTCCCCGCCGACATCCGCAAGGACGGCGGAGTGGCCCGCATGTCCGACCCGGACATGATCGAGGGCATCATCGAGGCCGTCTCCATCCCGGTCATGGCCAAGTCCCGCATCGGCCACTTCGTCGAGGCCCAGGTGCTGCAGTCGCTCGGCGTCGACTACATCGACGAGTCCGAGGTCCTCACCCCGGCCGACGAGGTCAACCACTCCGACAAGTGGTCGTTCACCACTCCCTTCGTCTGCGGCGCCACCAACCTCGGCGAGGCCCTGCGCCGCATCGCCGAGGGCGCCGCGATGATCCGCTCCAAGGGCGAGGCCGGTACCGGCAACGTCGTCGAGGCCGTCCGCCACCTGCGGCAGATCAAGAACGAGATCGCCCGGCTGCGCGGCTTCGACAACCACGAGCTGTACGCCGCCGCCAAGGAGCTGCGCGCCCCGTACGAGCTGGTCAAGGAGGTCGCCGGGCTGGGCAGGCTGCCGGTGGTGCTCTTCTCCGCCGGCGGTGTCGCCACCCCCGCCGACGCCGCCCTGATGCGGCAGCTCGGTGCCGAGGGCGTCTTCGTCGGCTCCGGCATCTTCAAGTCCGGCGACCCGGCCAAGCGCGCCGCCGCCATCGTGAAGGCGACCACCTTCTACGACGACCCGAAGATCATCGCGGACGCGTCCCGCAACCTCGGCGAGGCCATGGTCGGCATCAACTGCGACACCCTCCCCGAGACCGAGCGCTACGCCAACCGCGGCTGGTAGGCCCCGGGCATGAGCGACCTCGTCATCGGTGTCCTGGCCCTCCAGGGCGACGTGCGGGAGCACCTCGTCGCCCTGGCCGCGGCCGGCGCCGTCGCCAGACCGGTGCGGCGCCCGGAGGAGCTCGCCGGGGTCGACGGCCTGGTCCTCCCCGGCGGGGAGTCCACCACCATCTCCAAGCTGGCCGTCCTGTTCGGCCTGATGGAACCCCTGCGCGCACGCGTGCGGACCGGCCTGCCGGTCTACGGCACCTGCGCCGGGATGATCCTGCTCGCCGACAAGCTCCTCGACCCGCGCTCCGGCCAGGAGACCGTGGGCGGCATCGACATGATCGTGCGCCGCAACGCGTTCGGACGGCAGAACGAGTCGTTCGAGGCGGCGGTCGACGTCGGGGGCGTCGGGGGCGGTCCCGTGCACGGGGTCTTCATCCGCGCCCCCTGGGTCGAGTCCGTCGGGGCCGGGGCGGAGGTGATCGCCGAGCACGACGGCCACATCGTCGCCGTCCGCCAGGGCAACGCCCTGGCCACGGCCTTCCACCCGGAACTGACGGGAGACCACCGGGTGCACGGTCTGTTCGCCGACATGGCGCGCGGGTACAGGACGGCCGGATCCTTGTAGGATTCCTGCGTTCGTTGCAGGGATGGGTTACGCGAAGGAGACAGGCAGATGTCCGGCCACTCTAAATGGGCCACGACGAAGCACAAGAAGGCCGTGATCGACGCCAAGCGCGGCAAACTCTTCGCGAAGCTGATCAAGAACATCGAGGTCGCCGCGCGCATGGGCGGTGTCGACCTGGAGGGCAACCCGACCCTCTACGACGCCGTGCAGAAGGCCAAGAAGCAGTCGGTGCCGAACAAGAACATCGACTCCGCCATCAAGCGCGGCGGCGGTCTCGAGGCCGGCGGCGCCGACTACGAGACGATCATGTACGAGGGGTACGGCCCGAACGGTGTCGCGGTGCTCATCGAGTGCCTCACCGACAACCGCAACCGCGCCGCCTCCGACGTGCGCGTCGCGATGACCCGCAACGGCGGCTCGATGGCCGACCCGGGCTCGGTGTCTTACCTGTTCCACCGCAAGGGCGTCGTCATCGTCCCCAAGGGCGAGCTGACCGAGGACGACGTCCTCGCCGCCGTCCTGGACGCGGGCGCCGAGGAGGTCAACGACCTCGGCGAGTCCTTCGAGGTGCTCAGCGAGGCCACCGACCTGGTCGAGGTCCGCACCGCTCTGCAGGACGCCGGGATCGACTACGACTCCGCCGAGGCCAACTTCGTCCCGACCATGCAGGTCGAGCTGGACGAGGAGGGCGCCAAGAAGATCTTCAAGCTGATCGACGCGCTGGAGGACAGCGACGACGTGCAGAACGTCTTCGCCAACTTCGACGTGAGCGACGAGGTCATGGAGAAGGTCGACGCGTAGCGCCGCCGCGCGCACGACGGTTCCGGCGGGCCGGTGGGGCACCTCCCCACCGGCCCGCCGCTCCTGTCGGAGGCAGCCGATAACCTGGCACACGTCAAGGATCACCGTTCGCCGGACCGCGACCACCGGTCGAGGAACCCCGACGGCGATCGACCGGGTCCGCGGGAGCGGCGGACCAGCCGTGAAGAGGGGTGCAGGGTGCGCGTACTGGGGGTGGACCCGGGGCTGACGAGGTGCGGTGTCGGGGTGGTCGAAGGGGTGGCGGGACGGCCGCTGACCATGCTCGGTGTGGGCGTCGTGCGCACGCCCGCCGACGCCGACCTCGGCCACCGGCTCGTCGCCGTCGAGCAGGGACTCGAGCGGTGGCTGGACGAGTACCGCCCGGAGTTCGTCGCCGTCGAACGCGTCTTCAGCCAGCACAACGTCCGCACGGTGATGGGCACCGCCCAGGCGAGCGCCGTCGCCCTGCTGTGCGCCTCCCGCCGCGGGATCCCCGTCGCCCTGCACACCCCCAGCGAGGTCAAGGCGGCCGTGACCGGCTCCGGGCGCGCGGACAAGGCCCAGGTCGGTGCGATGGTCACCCGGCTGCTGCGGCTCGACGCGCCCCCGAAGCCCGCCGACGCGGCGGACGCCCTCGCCCTCGCCATCTGCCACATCTGGCGGGCCCCCGCACAGAACCGCCTCCAGCAGGCCGCCGCCCTGCACGCCTCCCGCACCGCCCCGCGCACGGCCACCGCGCGCGCCGCGGCCTCGAGGACCCCCGGCCGGAGAACACCCGCGGCGGCACCGGCCCCCACTCCCGATCCCTCATCCGACCCATCGAAGGGGCGCACCGCATGATCGCCTTCGTCAGCGGCACGGTCGCCGCACTCGCCCCCGACAGCGCGGTCGTCGAGGTCGGCGGTGTCGGCATGGCCGTGCAGTGCACGCCGGACACGCTCTCCACGCTGCGCGTCGGCCAAAGCGCCCGGCTGGCCACCTCCCTCGTGGTGCGCGAGGACTCGCTCACCCTCTACGGCTTCGCGGACGACGACGAGCGGCAGACCTTCGAGCTGCTGCAGACCGCCAGCGGCGTCGGCCCCCGCCTGGCCCAGGCGATGCTGGCGGTGCACCGCCCGGACGCGCTGCGCCGGGCCGTGGCGAGCGCCGACGAGAAGGCGCTCACCGCCGTCCCCGGCATCGGTAAGAAGGGCGCCCAGAAACTGCTCCTCGAACTGAAGGACCGGCTCGGCGCACCGGTGGGCACGGCGACCGCCGCCGCCCCCGTCACCGCGGGCTGGCGCGAGCAGTTGCACGCCGCCCTGATCGGCCTCGGCTACGCGACGCGCGAGGCCGACGAGGCCGTCGCCGCCGTCACCCCCCAGGCCGAGGCGTCCGAGGGCACACCCCAGGTGGGCGCGCTGCTGAAGGCGGCCCTGCAGACCCTGAACCGCGCCCGCTAGGGTCCTCCCCCCCCATGAGCCACGCCCCCCGTACCACCCGGCTAGGAGACTTTCAGTGAACTGGGACGACACGACCGAGCCCACGGCCGCCGAGCGGCTGGTGGGATCTGTCGCCGACGGGGAGGACCAGGCCGTGGAGGCCGCCCTGCGCCCCAGGGACCTGGACGAGTTCATCGGTCAGGAGAAGGTCCGCGAACAGCTCGACCTGGTGCTGCGCGCGGCCCGCGCGCGCGGCGCCACCGCCGACCACGTGCTGCTCTCCGGCGCCCCCGGCCTCGGCAAGACCACCCTCTCCATGATCATCGCGGCCGAGATGGAAGCACCCATCCGCATCACCTCCGGACCGGCCATCCAGCACGCGGGCGACCTGGCCGCGATCCTGTCCTCCCTGCAGGAGGGCGAGGTCCTCTTCCTCGACGAGATCCACCGCATGTCCCGGCCGGCCGAGGAGATGCTCTACATGGCGATGGAGGACTTCCGCGTCGACGTCATCGTGGGCAAGGGCCCCGGCGCCACCGCCATCCCCCTCGAACTGCCCCCGTTCACCCTGGTCGGCGCCACCACGCGGGCCGGCCTGCTGCCGCCGCCGCTGCGCGACCGCTTCGGCTTCACCGCGCACATGGAGTTCTACGAGCCCACCGAACTGGAGCGCGTCATCCACCGCTCGGCGAATCTCCTGGACGTCGGCATAGAGGCGGACGGCGCCGCCGAGATCGCCGGCCGCTCGCGCGGCACGCCCCGCATCGCCAACCGCCTGCTGCGCCGCGTCCGCGACTACGCCCAGGTCAAGGCCGACGGGCGGATCACCCGCGAGATCGCCGAGGCCGCCCTCGCGGTCTACGAGGTCGACGCCCGCGGCCTGGACCGGCTCGACCGCGCGGTGCTGGAGGCCCTGCTCAAGCTGTTCGGCGGCGGACCGGTCGGCCTGTCCACCCTCGCGGTCGCGGTGGGGGAGGAGCGCGAGACCGTGGAAGAGGTCGCCGAGCCGTTCCTGGTGCGGGAGGGGCTGCTCGCCCGCACCCCCCGCGGCCGGGTCGCCACCCCGGCGGCGTGGACGCACCTCGGCATCGTCCCGCCCGGCGCCCGGGCCGCCGGAAGCGGACAAGGGGACCTGTTCGGGGCGTGAGGGGGCCGGCACTGGCCACGCGAGGAACCCCGGTGCCATGCTGAGCGTTGTTCCCTGCGCGCGGACTCGCCTAGACTCCGCCGGTGCCACGCCTTGTCGGCGGCATCACATACCCCCAACCAACAGGCCGTTCACCATCGCGGTCGTGTGAAGGAAGTCCGACCCGTGAGTCTCCTGACCCTCCTCCCTTTCATTGTGCTCATCGGGGCCATGTTCCTGATGACCCGGTCGGCCAAGAAGAAGCAGCAGCAGGCCATCGATATGCGGAACCAGATGCAGCCGGGTTCCGGTGTCCGCACGATCGGGGGCATGTACGCCACGGTGAAGGAGGTCAGTGACGACACGGTCCTCCTCGACGCCGGACCCGGCGTGGAACTGCTGTTCGCGAAGAACTCCATCGGTGCCGTCCTGACGGACGACGAGTACAACCGCATCGTCCACGGCATCGAGCACGACCTGAAGTCCGACGCCGACGTCGTCCCCGACGACGCCTCCTCCCTCACCGAGACCGACGACTCCTCCGCCGTCACCGACGGCGCGCCGGTCGATCTCGGCAAGAAGGACGCGGCCGCCGGCACCGCCGACGCCGAGCCGGCCGATGCCGGCACCGACGCCGCCGACCAGGCGAAGACGGACGAGCAGGCGAAGAAGTCCGACGGCGGCTCCGAAGCGAAGTAACCGTGGCCCGGGGTGCGCGGGCCGTGCCGCCCGCGCACCCCGAGACATGTCCGGCTCGCGCGGAACCCCGAGACCACGTCATGGCCGCCCGCCCGTCGACCGGGCCCGAGGCGGCCCGAGAGGGAGTACGAGAAGGTGGCTGCACTCAAAAAGGGAAATAACGCGAGCGTCACAAGCAAGCCGTGGCGCTCGCTGGCCCTGATTCTGATCGCCATGGTGGCGCTCACCGGAGGGATGTTCGCCTCCGGGCACGACACTCCGCGTCTGGGGATCGACCTCGCCGGCGGCACCAGCATCACGCTGGCGGCCGTTCCCGAGGCCGGTCAGGAATCCGCGATCAACCCGACCAACATGGCGACCGCGGTCTCCATCATGGAACGTCGCGTCAACGGCCTCGGTGTCTCCGAGGCCGAGGTCCAGACACAGGGTGACCGTAACATCATCGTCAACATTCCCAAGGGCACCAACTCGGAACAGGCCCGGGAACAGGTCGGCACCACCGCCAAGCTCTACTTCCGCCCGGTCGTCGCCACCGAACTCGCCGCGGGCGGAGCGGCTCCCGCGCCGAGCGCCACCGGTGACGCCCCCACCGAGGGTACCGAAGGCGCCCGGACCACCGACGGCGCGAGCGAGAAGGCCACGGACAAGACCCCCGACGAGGCGTCCCCGTCCGCCTCCACCACCCCGTCGGCCGACGCCACCGCCCGGGGCCGCGCGGTCCCCGAAGCCCTGAAGGCCGACACCACCCCCTCCGCGTCCCCCAGCACCCCGGCCGAGACCGGGGCCAGCCCCTCCGCGTCCGCGACGGACGGCGTCCCCGCCGGGACGGACGACAAGCTCCAGGCCCAGTACGCCGCGCTCGACTGCACCAAGGCGGACGTCCGCGCCTCCGCCGGCGACGGCGCCAAGGCCACCGACTCGACCGTCGCCTGCGGCCAGAACTCCCAGGGCCAGTGGCAGAAGTACATCCTCGGCCCCGCCGCCGTCGACGGCACGGACGTCGACGAGGCCAAGGCCGTCCTCAACACGCAGACCGGTGCCGGCTGGACCGTCACCATGGACTTCACCGACAAGGGCAGCCAGAAGTTCGCCGACATCACCGGCAAGCTGGCGCAGAACCCCTCCCCGCAGAACCAGTTCGCCATCGTCCTGGACGGCGAGGTCGTCTCCGACCCGTACGTCAGCCAGGCCCTCACCGGCGGCAACGCGGAGATCTCCGGCAACTTCACCCAGAAGTCCTCCGAGGAACTCGCCAACATGCTGTCCTACGGCGCCCTGCCCCTGACGTTCCGCGAGGACAGCGTCACCACCGTCACCGCCGCGCTCGGCGGTGACCAGCTGCACGCCGGCCTGATCGCCGGCGCGATCGGCCTCGCCCTGGTCGTGCTGTACCTGCTGGTCTACTACCGCGGCCTGTCGTTCATCGCGATCGCCTCGCTGCTGGTCTCCGCGTCCCTCACCTACGTGATCATGGCGCTGCTCGGCCCGACCATCGGTTTCGCGCTGAACCTGCCGGCCGTCTGCGGAGCCATCGTCGCCATCGGCATCACGGCGGACTCGTTCATCGTCTACTTCGAACGGGTGAGGGACGAGATCCGCGAGGGCCGCGTCCTGCGCACCGCCGTGGAGCGCGCCTGGCCGCGCGCCCGGCGCACCATCCTGGTCTCCGACTTCGTGTCCTTCCTCGCGGCCGCGGTGCTCTTCGTCGTCACCGTCGGCAAGGTCCAGGGCTTCGCGTTCACGCTCGGCCTGACCACGGTGCTCGACGTCGTGGTGGTGTTCCTGTTCACCAAGCCGCTGCTGACGCTGATGGCCCGCCGGAAGTTCTTCGCCGGCGGCCACAAGTGGTCCGGTCTGGATCCGAAGGCCCTCGGGGCGAAGCCCCCGCTGCGCCGCACCCGCCGCCCCTCCGCCCCCGTCCAGACGAAGGAGGCGTGAGAGATGTCGAAGCTCGGTAACCTCGGCGCCCGGCTGCACCACGGTGAGGTCGGCTACGACTTCATCAAGAACCGCAAGATCTGGTACGGCGTCTCCCTCCTGATCACCGTCGTGGCCATCGTCGGCCTGGCGGTGCGCGGCCTCCACATGGGCATCGAGTTCCAGGGCGGAGCGGTCTTCACCACCCCGAAGAACATGAGCGCCTCGGTCGCCCAGGCCGAGACCTACGCGGAAGAGGCGTCCGGTCACGACGCCATCGTCCAGAAGCTCGGCGACGGCAGCCTGCGCATCCAGATCGCGGCCATCGACACCAGCACCTCGGACAAGATCAAGACGGCGCTCTCCGAGGACCTGGACGTCGAGGCGGAGCGGATCAACGCCGACCTGGTCGGCCCGAGCTGGGGCGAACAGATCGCCAACAAGGCCTGGCAGGGCCTCGGCATCTTCCTGTTCCTGGTCGTGATCTACCTGGCGATCGCCTTCGAATGGCGCATGGCCGTCGCCGCGTTCGTCGCGCTGATCCACGACATCACCATCACCGTCGGCATCTACGCCCTCGTGGGCTTCGAGGTCACCCCGGGCACGGTGATCGGTCTGCTGACCATCCTCGGCTACTCGCTCTACGACACGGTCGTGGTGTTCGACAGCCTCAAGGAACAGACCGCGGACATCACCAAGCAGTCCCGCTGGACCTACAGCGAGATCGCCAACCGGTCCATCAACAGCACCCTGGTCCGTTCCGTCAACACCACGGTGGTCGCGCTGCTGCCGGTGGGGGCCCTGCTGTTCATCGGCGGCGGTGTCCTCGGCGCCGGCATGCTGAACGACATCTCGCTGTCCCTGTTCGTCGGCCTCGCCGCCGGCGCGTACTCGTCGATCTTCATCGCCACCCCGCTCGTCGCCGACCTCAAGGAGCGCGAGCCCTCGATGCGGTCCCTGAAGAAGCGCGTCCTGGCCAAGCGGGCCCTGGGCGCCGACGCGGACGGCGAGCCGAAGGGTGTCCGGGTACCCGGGGACGACCGGGAGAATGGGTCCGACGACGACGCTGCCGCCGTCGTCGGCCCACGCGACTCCTCCGCGCCCCGCAGCCGCGGGCGCGGCCGACCTTCCGGAAAGCGCCGATGACCCAGACCACCGACATCCCCGCCCTGCTGCTGAGCCGCATCAGGGACGTGGCGGACCACCCGGAGCCGGGCGTGATGTTCAAGGACATCACCCCGCTCCTGGCCGACCCGGCGGCGTTCACCGCCCTCAGCGACGCCCTCGCGCAGATCGCCGGACGCACCGGCGCCACCAAGATCGTCGGTCTGGAGGCCCGGGGCTTCATCCTCGGCGCCCCGGCCGCCGTCCGCGCGGGCCTCGGCTTCATCCCCGTGCGCAAGGCGGGCAAGCTCCCCGGAGCCACCCTCAGCCAGGCGTACGACCTGGAGTACGGCTCCGCCGAGATCGAGGTGCACGCCGAGGACCTCACCGCCGCCGACCGCGTCCTGGTGATCGACGACGTGCTCGCCACCGGCGGCACCGCCGAGGCGTCGGTCCAGCTCATCCGCAGGGCGGGCGCCGACGTCGCGGGCCTCGCCGTACTGATGGAACTCGGCTTCCTCGGAGGCCGGGCACGCGTGGAACCGGCCCTGGCCGGCGCCCCGCTGGAGGCGCTGCTCACCATCTGACGAGCGCCGAAGGCACCGTCCCGCCCGCGACGCGGCACACCGGACGGGCGTGGCGGAGACCGCGCGGGCGGGCACCGGGGGAATCCGGTGCCCGCCCCGTGCGTTCCAGGAGTGACGATCCGCCCGCCGGACCGAGGGAGATCCGCAGGCACGGGATGGCTACCATGGGGGCTCCGGAACCCGATCTGGGGCCCGGACCGCGTACGAGGAGTCCTCTTGGCAGACGAGGCCCAGCACCTGACCGCAGACAAGCCCGAGTCCGGCTCGGCTGCCGCGGCCAAGCCCGTGCCGAGCACACCCCACGCGAAGAACGATCCGCGCGGGCCGGTCCGGCACGCCCAGGCCGCCGCCTCGGACAAGCCCGAGCAGCCGCGGCCCAAACCGGCCCCCGCCCGCGACTCCGCCCGGGCGGCCGGCTCCCCGTCGTCCGAGCGCTCCGCCCCCGCGGTCCGCCCCAACAGCGGGCAGCCCGCCCGCTCCGGCTCCTCCAACCGCGTCCGCGCCCGGCTGGCCCGGCTCGGGGTCCAGCGCGCCAACCCGTACAACCCGGTGCTGGAGCCGCTGCTGCGGATAGTGCGCGGCAACGACCCCAAGATCGAGAACGCCACCCTCCGCCAGATCGAGAGCGCCTACCAGGTCGCCGAGCGCTGGCACCGCGGCCAGAAGCGCAAGAGCGGCGACCCGTACATCACCCATCCGCTGGCCGTCACCACCATCCTCGCCGAGCTGGGCATGGACCCGGCCACCCTGATGGCCGGCCTGCTGCACGACACGGTGGAGGACACCGAGTACGGCCTGGAACAGCTCCGCCGCGACTTCGGCGACACCGTCGCCCTGCTGGTCGACGGCGTCACCAAGCTGGACAAGGTCAAGTTCGGCGAGGCCGCGCAGGCCGAGACCGTGCGCAAGATGGTCGTCGCCATGGCCAAGGACCCGCGCGTCCTGGTCATCAAGCTCGCCGACCGCCTGCACAACATGCGCACCATGCGTTACCTGAAGCGCGAGAAGCAGGAGAAGAAGGCACGCGAGACGCTGGAGATCTACGCGCCGCTCGCCCACCGGCTGGGCATGAACACCATCAAGTGGGAGCTGGAGGACCTCGCCTTCGCGATCCTCTACCCCAAGATGTACGACGAGATCGTCCGCCTGGTCGCCGAGCGCGCCCCCAAGCGCGACGAGTACCTCGCCATCGTCACCGACGAGGTGCAGCAGGACCTGCGCGCGGCCCGCATCAAGGCGACCGTCACCGGCCGCCCCAAGCACTACTACAGCGTCTACCAGAAGATGATCGTCCGCGGCCGGGACTTCGCGGAGATCTACGACCTGGTGGGCATCCGCGTCCTCGTGGACACCGTCCGCGACTGCTACGCGGCCCTCGGCACGGTGCACGCGCGATGGAATCCGGTCCCCGGCCGGTTCAAGGACTACATCGCGATGCCCAAGTTCAACATGTACCAGTCGCTGCACACGACGGTCATCGGCCCCGGCGGCAAACCGGTCGAGCTGCAGATCCGCACGTTCGACATGCACCGCCGCGCCGAGTACGGCATCGCCGCGCACTGGAAGTACAAGCAGGAGGCCGTCGCCGGCGCCTCGAAGGTGCGCACCGACGTCACCCCGGGCAAGTCCGGCAAGGACTCGGCCGCCGTCAACGACATGGCGTGGCTGCGGCAGCTGCTCGACTGGCAGAAGGAGACCGAGGACCCCGGCGAGTTCCTGGAGTCCCTGCGCTTCGACCTGTCCCGCAACGAGGTCTTCGTCTTCACCCCCAAGGGTGATGTCATCGCGCTCCCCGCGGGCGCCACCCCGGTGGACTTCGCGTACGCGGTCCACACCGAGGTCGGCCACCGCACCATAGGCGCCCGGGTCAACGGCCGGCTCGTCCCGCTCGAGTCGACCCTGGACAACGGCGACCTGGTGGAGGTCTTCACCTCCAAGGCGGCCGGCGCGGGTCCCTCCCGGGACTGGCTCGGCTTCGTCAAGTCGCCCCGCGCCCGCAACAAGATCCGCGCCTGGTTCTCCAAGGAGCGGCGCGACGAGGCGATCGAGCAGGGCAAGGACGCCATCGTCCGCGCGATGCGCAAGCAGAACCTGCCGATCCAGCGCATCCTCACCGGCGACTCCCTGGTCACCCTCGCGCACGAGATGCGCTACTCGGACATCTCCGCGCTGTACGCGGCGATCGGCGAGGGCCATGTCGCGGCGCAGAACATCGTCCAGAAGCTGGTGCAGGCCCTCGGCGGGGAGGAGGCGGCCACCGAGGAGATCGACGAGTCGGTGCCGCCGGCCCGCGGCCGGGGCCGCAAGCGCCGCTCCAACGCCGATCCCGGGGTCGTCGTCAAGGGCGTCGACGACGTCTGGGTCAAGCTGGCCCGCTGCTGCACCCCGGTCCCCGGCGACCCGATCATCGGCTTCGTCACCCGCGGCAGCGGCGTCTCCGTCCACCGCAGCGACTGCGTGAACGTCGACTCCCTGTCCCGTGAGCCCGAGCGCATCCTCGACGTGGAGTGGGCGCCCACCCAGTCCTCGGTGTTCCTGGTCGCCATCCAGGTCGAGGCCCTGGACCGCTCCCGGCTGCTGTCGGACGTCACCCGCGTGCTGTCCGACCAGCACGTCAACATCCTCTCCGCGGCCGTCCAGACCTCCCGCGACCGCGTCGCCACCTCCCGCTTCACCTTCGAGATGGGCGACCCGAAGCACCTCGGGCACGTCCTGAAGGCCGTACGGGGCGTGGAGGGCGTCTACGACGTGTACCGGGTGACCTCGGCCCGCAACCGGACGTAGGACCGGCCGTGCCCCCGCGCACGGCCGGCGCGACGGGGACGAGCACGGACAGGACCGGGTACGACGGAGGGGCCCCCGCACACGAAGTGCGGGGGCCCCTCCGTCGTACCCGGTCGCCGCGGCGTCAGCCGCCGAACTCCTGCAGGCCCTTCAGAGCCTGGTCCAGGAGCGCCTGGCGGCCCTCCAGCTCCCGCTCGAGCTTCTTGGCCCTGGCGTCGTTGCCCTGCGCCCGCGCCTGCTCGATCTGGCCCTTCAGCTTGTCCACGGCGGCCTGGAGCTGGCCGGTCAGACCCTCGGCACGCGCGCGTGCCTCCGGGTTGGTCCGGCGCCACTCGGACTCCTCGGCCTCCTGCAGGGCCCGCTCCACGGCGTGCATCCGGCCCTCGACCTTCGGCCGGGCGTCCCGCGGCACGTGGCCGACGGCCTCCCACCGCTCGTTGAGCGTGCGGAACGCGGCGCGGGCGGCCTTCAGGTCCGTGACCGGCAGGAGCTTCTCGGCCTCCTCGGCCAGCTCCTCCTTGAGCTTCAGGTTCTCCGTCTGCTCCGCGTCACGCTCGGCGAAGACCGAGCTGCGGGCGGCGAAGAAGACGTCCTGGGCACCGCGGAAGCGGTTCCACAGGTCCTCCTCGTGCTCGCGCTGGGCACGGCCCGCGGCCTTCCACTCCGACATCAGGTCCCGGTAGCGCGCCGCCGTCACACCCCAGTCCGTCGACTTCGACAGCCCCTCGGCCTCGGCGACCAGACGTTCCTTGGTCTTGCGGGCCTCCTCGCGCTGCGCGTCCAGATGCGCGAAGTGCTGCTTGCGCCGCTTGGAGAACGCCGACCGCGCGTGCGAGAAGCGGTGCCACAGCTCGTCGTCGGACTTGCGGTCCAGGCGCGGCAGGCCCTTCCAGGTGTCCACCAGCGCCCGCAGCCGCTCACCGGCCGCCCGCCACTGGTCCGAGCCCGCCAGCTCCTCCGCCTCGGCGACCAGCGCCTCCTTGGCGTGGCGCGCCTCGTCGGACTGCTTCGCCCGCTGTGCCCTGCGCTCCTCGCGCCGGGCGTCCACCAGCTCCACGAGCTTGTCCAGCCGCACCCGCAGGGCGGCCAGGTCACCGACCGCGTGGTGGGCGTCGACCTGCTCCCGCAGGTGCCCGATCGCCGTCATGGCGTCCTTCGAGGACAGGTCGGTGGTCTTCACCCGCTTCTCGAGGAGGCCGATCTCGACCACCAGGCCCTCGTACTTGCGCTCGAAGTAGGCCAGAGCCTCCTCGGGGGAGCCCGCCTGCCAGGAACCGACGACCTGCTCTCCGTCGGCCGTACGCACGTACACGGTCCCCGTCTCGTCGACGCGGCCCCACGGGTCGCTGCTCACAGCGCCTCCTCCACATGATGCCTGCGGGGGGTCTGCTGCCCCCGGGCATCGTCCACAGTTTTCGTCACGGCCAACATAGGCGACCGACGGGACGCCTGTCCGCATCCCGCGCGACCGAAGTTCCGCAGCTCGGCGGTCAGGACTTCGTGACGGTCGCCTTGTTGATCACGACCGTCGCGTTGGGGGGCCCGTCGCCCGCCCCGGTGGTGTCACCGGCCGCGGCGATCTTCTTCAGGACCTTCAGGCCCGCCTCCGAGACGGTGCCGAACGGCGTGTAGCTCGGCGGGAGCGGGCTGTCCTCGTACACCAGGAAGAACTGGCTGCCGCCGCTGTCCTTCTGGCCGGTGTTCGCCATGGCGACGGTGCCCGCCGGGTAGGTGTTGTCCTTGAGGCTCTTGTCCTTCAGGTTCTCGTCCGGAATCGTGTAGCCGGGGCCGCCGGTGCCGGCGGCCGTCGGGTCGCCGCACTGCAGCACGTAGATGCCGTTGGTGGTGATCCGGTGGCACCTGCTGTGGTCGAAGTAGCCCTCACCGGCGAGGAACTCGAACGAGTTGACGGTGTGCGGGGCCGCCGACGCCTTCAGCGCCATGTCGATGGTGCCGCAGGTCGTCTCGAGCGTCATCGTGTACTTCGCCGACTTGTCGATGGAGAGCGCCGGCTCCTTCTTCCAGGTCTTCTTCGCGACCTTGCCCTCCGCCGGCTTCTCGCACGGGTCGGGCGCCTTGCTCGGCGTCTCGGCGCCGGGCGTGGCCTCCGCGTTCGCGCCGGACGCGTCCTCGTCCCGGTCGAACGCCCCGGCCGTGTACAGCCCGAGGCTGCCGACCAGGACCACGCCGAGGACGGACGCGATCACCGAGTTGCGGATCCGCGACTTGCGGCGGGCCTCGGTACGCCGCTGCTGCTGCCGCAAGAACTTCTCCCGGGCGAGCTGACGCCGCCGCTGCTCCTGGCTGACCACCGGGTGACTCCTCATGCCTCTCGTGTGCCGACCGAATACGCGTGCGGGCGGCGGACCGACTGACTGCGTGTGCCCCGTACCGTATATGGGTTGGCTGAGGAAACGGCAGCGCCGGTAGGCTCTGACCACGGGCGAAGCCCCGTGGCAAGCCTCCCGTACCGACACAACGAAGGACGAACGTGCTCATTGCCGGGTTCCCCGCCGGTGCCTGGGGGACGAACTGTTACCTCGTCGCCCCCGCCGCCGGTGAGGAGTGCGTGATCATCGACCCCGGCCACCAGGCCGCCCCCGGAGTCGAGGAGGCGGTCCGCAAGCACCGGCTGAAGCCCGTCGCCGTCGTCCTCACCCACGGACACGTCGACCACGTGGCCTCCGTCGTCCCCGTGTGCGGGGCGCACGACGTACCGGCCTGGATCCACCCCGACGACCGGTACATGATGAGCGACCCCGAGAAGGGCATCGGCCGCGCCATCGGCATGCCGCTGATGGGCGAGCTGACCGTCGGGGAGCCGGCCGACGTCAGGGAACTGGCCGACGGGGCGGAGCTCGACCTGGCCGGGCTGCGGCTGACGGTCGCGCACGCGCCGGGCCATACCAAGGGGTCGGTGACCTTCGGCCTGCCCGAGGCGGCGGACGTCCCGCCGGTGTTCTTCTCGGGCGACCTGCTGTTCGCCGGCTCCGTCGGACGCACCGACCTGCCCGGTGGCGACACGGCCGAACTGCTCGACTCGCTGGCCCGCGTGTGCCTGCCGCTCGACGACTCGACCGTGGTGCTGGCCGGGCACGGTCCTCAGACGACCATCGGCCAGGAGCGCGCCACCAACCCGTACCTGCGGCAGGTGGCGGCGGACCGCCAGGGACGCGGCGCCGCCGACGCCCCCCGACGAGGAATGTGACAAGACCTTCCGTGAGCACCTTCAAGGCCCCCAAGGGCACTTACGACCTGATCCCGCCGGACAGCGCCACGTACCTCGCCGTCCGCGAGGCCATCGCCGCCCCGCTGCGCGGCTCCGGCTACGGCTACATCGAGACGCCCGGCTTCGAGAACGTCGAACTGTTCGCCCGCGGTGTCGGCGAGTCCACCGACATCGTCACCAAGGAGATGTACGCCTTCGAGACCAAGGGCGGCGACCGGCTCGCCCTGCGGCCCGAGGGCACGGCGTCCGTGCTGCGCGCGGCGCTGGAGGCCAACCTGCACAAGGCGGGCAACCTCCCGGTCAAGCTCTGGTACTCCGGCTCGTACTACCGCTACGAGCGTCCCCAGAAGGGCCGCTACCGCCACTTCTCCCAGGTCGGCGCCGAGGCGATCGGCGCCGAGGACCCGGCGCTCGACGCCGAGCTGATCATCCTGGCCGACCAGGCGTACCGCTCCCTGGGACTCAGCGCGTTCCGCATCCTGCTGAACTCCCTGGGGGACAAGGAGTGCCGCCCCGTCTACCGGGCCGCGCTCCAGGACTTCCTGCGCGGACTGGACCTGGACGAGGACACCCTGCGCCGCGCGGAGATCAACCCGCTGCGGGTCCTGGACGACAAGCGCGAGGCGGTGCAGAAGCAGCTGGCCGGCGCCCCGCTGCTGCGCGACTACCTGTGCGACGCCTGCAAGACGTACCACGAGGAGGTCCGCGAGCTGGTCACGGCCGCGGGCGTCGCCTTCGAGGACGACCCCAGGCTGGTGCGGGGGCTGGACTACTACACGCGCACCACCTTCGAGTTCGTCCACGACGGTCTGGGTTCCCAGTCCGCGGTGGGCGGCGGCGGCCGCTACGACGGCCTCTCGGAGATGATCGGCGGCCCCGCCCTGCCGTCCGTCGGCTGGGCGCTCGGTGTCGACCGCACCGTGCTGGCCCTGGAGGCGGAGGGCGTCGAACTCGACCTCCCGGCCACCACCAGCGTGTTCGCCGTGCCCCTCGGGGAGGAGGCCCGCCGGGTGCTGTTCGCCAAGGTCACCGAACTGCGCAAGAACGGCGTCGCCGCCGACTTCGCCTACGGCGGCAAGGGGCTGAAGGCGGCGATGAAGGCGGCCCACCGCTCGGGTGCGCGGTACGCCCTGGTGCTCGGCGAGCGCGACCTCGCCGAGGGCGTCGTCCAGCTCAAGGACATGGAGTCCGGCGAGCAGACGGCGGTGGGCGTCAACGAGATCGTGGCCGAGCTGGAGGCCCGGCGCGGCTGACCCGCCCGTCCCCCCGCGCACACGGAGGCGCCGGTGCCCCAGCGGGCCCGGCGCCTTCGGCGTCGATGCGCCCCCGCCGCGTCAATATCGCGGACGGCGGTTCCCCCTACGGGGGACTTAGGGTGGAGTGTATGTACGGCAGGGGCACAGGCTGCGGCCGAAACCGCACCCCCGGGAGGGCCGTTCATGCGCTCTTGTGACCGGAGGACGGTGAACTCACCGTCACATACGGCACAATGGCCCTGCCCGAAGCAGGCCCACACTCTCCAGTGACGGAATCGGCGTGATGAGCAACACGACAGTGAAGGACCTCTCCACCGAGCCCGACCCCGCGCGGGAGCCGGCCGCCGGACCGGTGCGCGAGGGCGCCGGGAGGGCGTTCGCCCTGCTGCTGGTCATCACCGGCGCCGCCGGTGTGCTCGCCGCGTGGGTCATCACACTGGACAAGTTCAAGCTGCTCGAGGCCAAGGTCAAGGGCGAGACCTACGTCCCCGGCTGCAGCCTCAACCCGGTGGTCTCCTGCGGCAGCGTGATGGAGAGCGACCAGGCGAGCGTCTTCGGCTTCCCCAACCCGATGCTGGGGCTCGTCACCTACGGCATCGTCGTCTGCGTGGGCATGAGCCTGCTGGCCGGGGCCCGCTTCCCGCGCTGGTACTGGCTCACCCTCAACGCGGGCACCCTCTTCGGCACCGTCTTCTGCGCCTGGCTGACGGCCCAGTCCCTGTACCGGATCAACGCCCTGTGCCTGTGGTGCTGCCTCGCCTGGGTCGCCACGATCATCATGTTCTGGTACGTCACCTCGTTCAACGTCCGCAAGGGCTTCCTGCCCGCCCCGGGCCCGGTCAAGAGCTTCTTCGGCGAGTTCACCTGGGTCATGCCCGTCCTGCACATCGGCGTCATCGGCATGCTGATCCTCACCCGGTGGTGGGAATTCTGGACCAGCTGACCGCCGGCACCGCACCGGGCCGAGGGGACCGCCGGGACCGCACCGACCACACTGTCGGTGCGGTCCTTTAGGGTTTCGGTGTGGAGCCCGACCTGTTCACCGCCGCAGCCGAAGACCGCCAGGAGAAGGACCCGACCGGCAGCCCCCTGGCCGCCCGGATGCGTCCGCGCACCCTCGACGAGGTGGTGGGCCAGCGGCATCTGCTGAAGCCCGGCTCACCCCTGCGCCGCCTGGTCGGCGAGGGCGCCGCGGGCCCCGCGGGCCCGTCCTCGGTGTTCCTGTGGGGACCGCCCGGCACCGGCAAGACGACCCTGGCCCACGTCGTGTCCAAGGCCACCGACCGGCGCTTCGTCGAACTGTCGGCGATCACCGCGGGCGTCAAGGAGGTCCGCGCGGTCATCGACGGCGCCCGCCGCGCCTCCGGCGGGTACGGCAAGGAGACCGTCCTCTTCCTCGACGAGATCCACCGCTTCAGCAAGGCCCAGCAGGACTCCCTGCTCCCCGCGGTCGAGAACCGCTGGGTCACGCTGATCGCCGCGACCACCGAGAACCCCTACTTCTCGGTCATCTCCCCGCTGCTGTCCCGCTCGCTCCTGCTCACCCTCGAACCCCTCACCGACGACGACATCCGGGACCTGCTCCACCGCGCGCTCGGCGACGAGCGGGGCCTGAAGGGCGCCCTCACGCTCCCCGAGGACACCGGCGGCCACCTGGTGCGCATCGCCGGCGGGGACGCCCGCCGCGCGCTGACCGCCCTGGAGGCCGCCGCGGGGGCCGCGCTGGACAAGGGCGAGACGGAGATCTCCCTGGCCACCCTGGAGGAGACCGTCGACCGGGCCGCCGTGAAGTACGACCGCTCCGGCGACCAGCACTACGACGTCGCCAGCGCCCTGATCAAGTCCATCCGCGGCTCCGACGTGGACGCCGCCCTGCACTACCTCGCCCGGATGATCGAGGCCGGCGAGGACCCCCGCTTCATCGCCCGCCGCCTGATGATCTCCGCCAGCGAGGACATCGGCCTCGCCGACCCGAACGCCCTGCCCGTCGCGGTCGCGGCCGCCCAGGCCGTCGCCATGATCGGTTTCCCCGAGGCCGCCCTCACGCTCAGCCACGCCACCATCGCCCTCGCCCTCGCCCCCAAGTCCAACGCGGCCACCACCGCGATCGGCGCCGCCCTCGACGACGTCCGCAAGGGGCTGGCCGGACCCGTGCCGGCCCATCTGCGCGACGGGCACTACAAGGGCGCGGCCAAGCTGGGCCACGCCCAGGGGTACGTGTACCCGCACGACCTGCCCGAGGGCATCGCCCGGCAGCAGTACGCCCCGGACGCCCTCAAGGACCGCACGTACTACGACCCCACCCGGCACGGTGCCGAGGCCCGGTACGCCGACGCGGTCGAGTGGACCAGGAAGCACCTCGGTCGGAAGCAGCCGTGAGCACCCTGTAGAATCTGTCGAAGCTGCGTCCCGCGTCCGGCCCCGCAAGGGAAACCGGCACCACCAGAGCGGGACATCCAGCCGGAGACCCGCCCCCCGGGGCAGGGAATCCAGGAGCGTCGCGCACCCTCGAACGGTGTCGCGGGCAGCCCACCACCACCCGGAGTCCCGGGACCGGCCGGTGGGCCACTCGCGTGCTGCACGTATGTGCCCAGACCAGGGGAGCGGCTGCCCGGCAGGTCCCGAGCGGACCCACGGGTTTCCCCGACTGCGGATGCGACCTCCCTTAACCCTGGTGAGCCGGACACTTTGGAAAAGAGACAGACAGTGGCGAATCAGCCCCGCCCCAAGGTCAAGAAGTCGCGTGCCCTGGGTATCGCACTGACCCCGAAGGCCGTCAAGTACTTCGAGGCCCGCCCCTACCCGCCGGGCGAGCACGGCCGCGGCCGCAAGCAGAACTCGGACTACAAGGTCCGTCTGCTGGAGAAGCAGCGTCTGCGCGCCCAGTACGACGTCAGCGAGCGCCAGCTCGTCCGCGCGTACGAGCGTGCCGCCAAGACGACGATCAAGACCGGTGACGCCCTCGTCATCGAGCTCGAGCGCCGTCTCGACGCCCTGGTCCTGCGTTCGGGCATCGCCCGCACGATCTACCAGGCCCGTCAGATGGTCACCCACGGCCACATCCAGGTCAACGGCAAGAAGGTCGACAAGCCCTCCTTCCGTGTCCGCCCGGACGACGTCGTGCAGGTCCGTGAGCGCAGCAAGGACAAGACGCTGTTCACGATCGCCCGCGAGGGTGGCTTCGCCCCCGACGGCGAGACCCCGCGCTACCTCCAGGTGAACCTCAAGTCCCTGGCGTTCCGCCTGGACCGTGAGCCGAACCGCAAGGAGATCCCGGTGATCTGCGACGAGCAGCTCGTCGTCGAGTACTACGCCCGCTGACCCCAGCAGGCGCGCGGTGACTCAGCCCGCCGTCCCCCCGCCCTCACGGGCGGGCGGGGCGGCGGGCT
>NZ_LIRG01000026.1 GCF_001419695.1 Streptomyces prasinopilosus | reverse complement strand
GGAGCCGGTGTGCACACCGGGTGCGCCCAGCGTCCCCCGTCCCAGGTGCCCCTCCGCCAGGAACGCGTCATGACCGCGCCCGGCGCCGGGGACGTAGGAGCGCAGGCCTCCACCACCCCGCACCAGCGGCAGCGCCTGGTCGGCGGCGCGCAGCCGGGCGGCGACGATCGCCCTGCGCTCCGTCTGGTAGCTGTCGAGCAGCGCTTCGTGCGGACCGTGGTGCCAGGCCAGGGCCAGCTTCCAGGCCAGGTTGTCGACGTCGCGGAGCCCTTCGTCCAGCCCGTGCGTGCCCAGGGCGCCGAGCAGATGCGCGGCGTCGCCGGCGAGGAAGACACGGCCGGCCCGCCAGCGCCGGGCGAGCCGGTGGTGGACGGTGTGCACCCCGGTGTCGAGCAGCTCGTACGGGGGTGTCGGGCCCTCGGCCCAGCCGCCCAGGGTCTCCCGCACCCTGTCGAGGAGCAGCTCGGGGGTGACCAGTTCCTTGCCCGGCGGCATCAGCCAGTCCAGCCGCCACACGCCGTCCGGCAGCGGGCGCGCGGAGATCTCCCCGGCGAAGGGGCCGGAGGTGCGCCACGGCGGCATCCGGTGCAGCAACGCTTCTCCGGGCCGGGGCAGCTCCGTGCGCAACGCGGCCACGGCGTGGCGTTCCACCGCCGTGCGGCCGGGGAAGCGGATGTCCTGGAGCTTGCGCACGGTGGAGCGGGGGCCGTCGCAGCCGACCAGATAACTGCCCCGCCACCAGGTGCCCCTGGGGCCGCGGGTGTGCGCGGTGACGCCGGAGGGCTCCTGCGCGAGGGAGTCCAGCCGGCTGTCCAGGACGACCTCGACGAGCGGCTCGCCGACGAGAGCCGCGCGCAGGACACCGGTCAGGACGTGCTGGGCGATGTGCACGGGGCCGGGCTCGGTGTCGTCGAAGGCGATCTCGTGCGTCACCTGCTTGCGCCGTACCGACCGCCATCCGGCCCAGGGGGAACCGACGGCGGTGAGCGGCATCCCGGTCAGCCGTTTCACGAGCTCCGTGGTGTCCTCGCGGAGGACGACGGAACGCGCGGGACGCGGTTCGTCCTCGCCCGGTCCCTCGTCGAGGACCACGGACGGCACCTCCTGACGCGCCAGTGCCAGGGCGAGCGTGAGTCCGACGGGCCCCGCTCCGACGATGATCACCGGGTCCACGGCGCGACGCCCCCTGCTCGAAGTGACGTCCGGAGGGACGGGGAGGAACAGGACGATGGAGCAGGGTGCACGATCACAGAACGTATGCAACCTATTGCCGGTGCTTGCGTCAAGTGACCGAAGGCCCATGGCGATCATGAAGAGGGGCAGGGGACGTCACACCACTCGACTGCTCATCACATGAGTCCGTTTCGCCCTGTTCGTTCACCCTGTTCGTTCGTACCGACGGTGCGGACCGACCGGCCCCCGACATGACTGTGGCCCGCCGGGCAACGGCGGGCCACAGTCATGTCGTACGGCAGGCGCACGGCGGGACGTGCGTCAGGTTTTGCTCGCGCCGGCCCCGGGGGTGCCCCCCACTTCGGCCGCGTTGAGGTCGTCGACGTCGTCGGGGCCGAGCGCCACCCCCGTGCCGCGCTTGCTGCGGCGCAGTCGCGCCTCGAGCCAGGAGGCGAAGGAGGTGATGAGGTAGTTCAGGACGATGTAGATGATCGCCACGACGATGAAGCTCTGGATGACGTTGGCGTAGTTGGCCGCGAGCGTGCCCCGCGCGTTCAGCAGCTCGGTGAAGCCGAGCATCACGCCGCCCAGCGCGGTGTCCTTCACGATGACGACCAGCTGGGTCACGATCGCCGGGAGCATCACGGTGACGGCCTGCGGCAGCAGGATGGTGGACATCGTCTGGCCCTTGCGCAGGCCGATCGCCTGGGCCGCCTCCGTCTGGCCCCGGGGCAGGGCCAGGATGCCGGCCCGGACGACCTCGGCGAGGACCGAGGCGTTGTAGAGCACCAGACCGGTGACGACCGCGTACATGGGCCGGTCCTCGGTGCTGACGTCCGTGGAGCGGGCGAAGAACTCGTTGGCGAACAGCATCAGCAGCAGCACCGGGATGGCGCGGAAGAACTCCACCACCGTGCCGGCCGAAGCCCGCACCCACCGGTGGTCGGACAACCGGGCGATGCCGAGGACCGCCCCCAGCGGCAGTGCGATGACCATGGCCAGGCTCGCGGCCTTGAGGGTGTCGGCGAGGCCGGGCAGCAGATACGTCGTCCAGGCCGCGGACTCGGTGAACGGCTTCCACAGGGACCACTCGAGCTGCCCCTTGTCGTCCATCGTCCGGTAGACCCACCACAGGAGGAGGGCCAGGAGGACGACGAAGACGACCGAGAAGATGACATTGCGCCGCTTGGCCCGGGGGCCGGGGGCGTCGTACAGAACGGAGGTCACCGCTTCACCGCCAGTCGCTTGCTCAGCCAGCCGAGGAACAGGCCGGTGGGCAGGGTCAGTACCACGAATCCGAAGGCGAAGACCGCGCCGATGAGCAGCGTCTGTGCCTCGTTCTCGATCATTTCCTTCATCAGCAGAGCGGCTTCCGCCACACCGATCGCGGCCGCCACCGTCGTGTTCTTGGTCAGCGCGATCAGTACGTTCGCGAGCGGTCCGATGACCGAGCGGAACGCCTGCGGCAGCACGACCAGCCCGAGCACCTGGGAGAAGTTCAGACCGATGGCGCGGGCCGCCTCGGCCTGCCCGACGGGCACGGTGTTGATGCCGGAGCGCAGCGCCTCGCAGACGAAGGCCGCGGTGTAGGCGGACAGACCGAGCACCGCGAGGCGGAAGCCCTGGAGTGCGAAGTCCTCGGGCGCGCCCATGGTCATGCCGAAGATGTCGGCGAGACCGAGCGAGGTGAAGACGATGATGACCGTCAGGGGGATGTTCCGGACGAGGTTCACATAGGCGGTGCCGAACCCTCGCATCAGAGGGACGGGACTGACGCGCATCGCCGCCAGCAGGGTGCCCCAGACCAGGGAGGCGATGCCCGAGAACACGGTGAGCTTCACCGTCATCCAGAAGGCACCCAACAAGGTTGGATCGTTGTAGTCAGAAATGAAGTCGAACACGATCTCCCGCGCTTCCGGGTGTGTGGCGTACGTGGCGGACGCGGCGCGCCGCCGTCCTGATCGCGACGGACGGCGGCACGCCTTCAGAAACCCGCGTTACGGACGGCCCTGGGCTTACTTGACGATGTCGCCGATCTTCGGGGCCGGCTCGTTGTTGTACTCGGCCGGGCCGAAGTTCGCCTCGACCGCCTTCTCCCAGGCCTTGTCGGAGACCATCTTCTCCAGCGCGTCGTTGATCTTGTTCACGGTCTCGGTGTCGCCCTTCTTGACACCGATGCCGTAGTTCTCGTTGCTCAGCTTCAGACCGGCGAGCTTGAACTTGCCCTTGTACTGGTCCTGCGAGGCGTAACCGGCGAGGATCGAGTCGTCGGTGGTCAGCGCGTCGACGGCGCCGCTCTGCAGACCGGCGATGCACTCCGAGTAGGTGCCGTACTCCCTCAGCTGGGCCTTCGGAGCGAAGTCCTTCTTGACGTTCTGCGCCGAGGTGGAGCCGGTCACGGAACACAGCTTCTTGTCGTTCAGGTCCGTGGCGTCGGAGATGTCCGAGTCCGCCTTCACCAGCAGGTCCTGGTGGGCCAGCAGGTACGGGCCGGCGAAGTCGACCTTCTGGGCGCGCTCGTCGTTGATGGAGTAGGTCGCCGCGATGAACTTCACGTCGCCGCGCGCGAGGGCGTTCTCACGGTCGGCGCTCTTGGTCTCGACCCACTCGATCTGGTCGGCCTCGTAGCCGAGCTCCTTGGCGACGTAGGTCGCGACGTCCACGTCGAAGCCGCTGAAGGAGCCGTCCGGCGTCTTCAGGCCGAGACCGGGCTGGTCGTACTTGATACCGATCTTGATCTTGTCGCCGCCCCCGGAGCCGGAGGACGAGGCGTTGTCGCCGCTGTCGTCGCCGCCGCAGGCGGTGGCGGTCAGGGCGAGGGCGAGCACGGCGGCCGAGGCGGCGGTGACCTTGCGGAGCTTCATGGTGCACATCCTTTTGACTGGTGAGGTGAGGCGGCCCGTGTGCGGGTGAGGTGATGCGGCCCCGGCCGTCCGGTGACGCACGTGGTCCGAGCGCCGGGCGCAGGACGACGTCAGTGGTGAAGGATCTTCGACAGGAAGTCCTTGGCGCGGTCGCTGCGCGGGTTGCTGAAGAACTGGTCCGGCGTCGCCTCTTCGACGATGCGGCCGTCCGCCATGAAGACCACGCGGTTGGCGGCCGAGCGGGCGAATCCCATCTCGTGGGTCACGACGATCATGGTCATGCCGTCGCGGGCGAGCTGCTGCATGACCTCCAGAACCTCGTTGATCATCTCCGGGTCGAGCGCGGAGGTCGGCTCGTCGAAGAGCATGACCTTGGGCTCCATCGCCAGGGCCCGCGCGATGGCGACGCGCTGCTGCTGGCCGCCGGAGAGCTGTGCGGGGTACTTGTCGGCCTGCGCGCCCACGCCGACCCGGTCGAGCAGGGCACGGGCCCGCTCCTCGGCGGCCTTCTTGTCCTTCTTGCGGACCTTGACCTGGCCCAGCGTCACGTTCTCGAGCACGGTCTTGTGCGCGAAGAGGTTGAAGGACTGGAAGACCATCCCCACGTCGGCCCGCAGCCGGGCGAGCTCCTTGCCCTCGTGCGGCAGGGGCTTTCCGTCGATCGTGATCGACCCGTCGTCGATCGTCTCCAGACGGTTGATGGTGCGGCACAGGGTGGACTTCCCGGACCCGGAGGGCCCGATGACGACGACCACTTCGCCGCGGGCGATCGTCAGGTCGATGTCCTGGAGTACGTGCAACGCGCCGAAATGCTTGTTGACGCTCTTCAGGACGACCAGATCGCCGGTCGCGGCCACATCTTCCTTGGCCACCGATACTTCGGTCATCGCTTTCAGGCTCCGTCCTCCTCGGTTTGGGAGGACAGTAGTGATCCGTCAGACCTGCGTCATCACATCTGAGGGGAATCTGAGCATCACGATCCGATAGCAATCGGACACGTGTCGTAGCACTTGTGAGCAGGGCTCATTTCGTCCGGGTAACGGTACCGAAGAGCAACCGGAACCCTCTTGACGCCGTCCTCGTTCATCGGCGTCACTGCAGGGTGCGCACGCGCGTGCACCCGTTTTTCTACACACTCGGATGGTACGGCCGATGAACCGAAGGGGGACCGGATGAGACTGCTTCTCGTCGAGGACGACAACCACGTCGCCGCCGCCCTGTCGGCCGTCCTGGCGCGGCACGGTTTCGACGTCACCCACGCGCGCAACGGCGAGGAGGCCCTCCGGGCCCTCGTCCCCGAGGCCGACCGCTTCGGGGTCGTCCTCCTCGACCTGGGCCTGCCCGACCAGGACGGCTACGAGGTGTGCGGAAAGATCCGCAAGCGCACCGGCACCCCGGTGATCATGGTCACCGCCCGCGCCGACGTGCGCTCCCGCATCCACGGCCTCAACCTCGGTGCCGACGACTACGTGGTCAAGCCCTACGACACGGGCGAACTGCTCGCCCGGATCCACGCCGTGAGCCGGCGCACGGTCCAGGAGGACACCCCGAGCAGCGGCGGGGCGGAGCTGCGGCTCGGCCCCGTGCGCATCGACCTGCCGACCCGGCAGGTCAGCGTGAACGGCGCGGCCGTCCCGCTGACCCGCAAGGAGTTCGACCTGCTGGCCCTGCTCGCCCAGCGCCCCGGGGTCGTCTTCCGCCGGGAGCAGATCATCAGCGAGGTGTGGCGCACCAGCTGGGAGGGGACCGGGCGCACCCTCGAGGTGCACGTCGCCTCCCTGCGCTCCAAGCTGCGCATGCCGGCCCTCATCGAGACCGTGCGCGGAGTCGGCTACCGGCTCGTCGAGCCCGTGGTCTAGGGCGGGCCCGGCCAGGTGCACACACGTCTGCTGCCGCTGCTCATCGTCCTGATGGCGGCCGTCCTGCTCGCCCTCGGCGTCCCGCTCGCGGTCAGCCTGGCGGGCGCGCGGCAGCAGCAGGTCATCGTCGACCGGATCGACGACACGGCACGCTTCGCGGCCCTCGCCCAGTTCGTCGCCGAACCCGCCGGCCCCGCCGCCGGAGACGTCGACGAGCGCCGGGAGACCCTCGACAGCGAACTGCACAGCTACTACGAGGTGTACGGCATACGGGCCGGCGTCTTCCGCCGCAACGACGCCCCGATGGCACACGCCCCGGACGACTGGTTCCTGCCGGAGACCGGTGAGGTGCGCGAGGCCTTCCAGGAGGCGCTGCTCAGCCGGCGCAGCCACGACCCGGAGCAGGTGTGGCCCTGGGAACGGCGCAGCCTCGTGGTGGCCTCGCCGGTCATCCGGGACGGCGACGTCGTCGCCGTCGTCGTCACCGACTCGCCCACCGGGCAGATGCGGTCCCGCATCCTGCGGGGCTGGCTGCTCATCGCGGCGGGCGAGGCGGCCGCGATGCTGCTGGCCGTCGGCGCGGCCCTGCGGCTGGCCGGCTGGGTGCTCAAGCCCGTACGGGTCCTGGACGCCACCACCCACGACATCGCCACCGGACGGCTGAAGTCCAGGGTCGCGGCGGCCGGCGGGCCGCCGGAACTCCGCAGGCTCGCCCGGTCGTTCAACGAGATGGCGGACAACGTCGAGAGCGTGCTGGAGCAGCAGCGCGCCTTCGTCGCCGACGCCTCGCACCAGCTGCGCAACCCGCTCTCGGCCCTGCTCCTGCGCATCGAGCTGCTCGCCCTGGAGCTTCCCGAGGGCAACGAGGAGATCGCCTCCGTCCAGGCCGAGGGCAGGCGGCTGGCACAGGTCCTCGACGACCTGCTCGACCTGGCGCTGGCCGAGCACAGCGAGGCCCAGCTTCAGGTCACCGACATCGGTGCCCTGACCGCCGAACGCGTGGCGGCCTGGTCGCCCACCGCCGAGGCCAAGGGCGTCCTGCTGACCGGGGACTGCCCGCCGACCACGGCGTGGGCCGACCCGGTCGCCCTGTCCAGCGCGCTGGACGCGGTCATCGACAACGCGGTGAAGTTCACGCCCGAGGACCGGGCCGTCGAGGTGAGCGTCGCCTCCCACGGCGACACCTCCACCGTCGTCGTCACCGACGAGGGCCCCGGTCTGACCGACGAGGAGCTGGCCCGCGTGGGCGACCGCTTCTGGCGCAGTTCACGGCACCAGAACATCAGGGGCTCCGGCCTCGGCCTGTCCATCTCCCGCGCCCTGCTCACGGCGGGCGGCGGCTCGATCGCGTACGCCCGGCACGAGCCGCACGGCCTGACGGTGACGGTGACGGTGCCCCGGAGCGCGCCCGCGGGGGAGACGGCGGTTCAGGGCTTGACGGACCGGTAGTACCGGCGCGCGCCCTCGTGCAGCCGGAGCGGATCGGTGTAGATCGCGGTGCGTACGTCGACCAGCTGGGCGGAGTGGACGTGCGCCCCGATGCCGTCCCGGCTCCTGAGCACGATCCGGGTCAGCCACTCGGTGACGCGCGGGTCCGTGTCCGTCCGTGTGATCAGCAGATTGGACACCGCCATCGTCGGGACGGTCGCACCGTGCTGGCTGCCGGGATAGGCCGACTCCGGCATGTTGGTGGCACGGTAGTAGCGCGTGGCCCCGCCCTGGTCGTGCAGCCGGGCGACCAGATCGGCCGGGATCGGCACGAACCGGAGGCCCCCGTCCTCGGCCAGGGTGCGCAGGCCGTCGGTGGGCAGCCCGCCCGACCAGAAGAACGCGTCCAGCCCCCGCCCGAGCCGCCCGGGACCGGTGTCGATGCCGTCGGCGAAGGGCTTGACGTCCTTCTCCGGGTCGATGCCGGCCGCCCTGAGCACCCGGTTGGCGATGAGCCGGACACCCGACTTGGGCGGGCCTATGGAGACCCTCCTGCCCCGCAGATCGGCGACGGAGCGGATGTCGGACCCGGGAGGGACCACGAGCTGCACGTAGTCGTCGTAGAGACGGGCGACCCCGCGCAGCCCGCCGGCGTTCTGCGCGCCGCTCAGCCGGTACGTCTGCACCGCGTCGGCCGCGGCGATCGCGAAGTCCGCCCGCCCGGTCGCCACGCGCCGCACGTTCTCCTGCGAACCGGCGCTCGTCAGCAGCCGCACGTCGAGGTCGGGCATGCGAGTGCCCAGCGACGTGCGCAGGAGCTCCCCGTACTTCTGGTAGACCCCCGCCCGCGTGCCCGTGCTCAGGGTGACCGTCCCACGCGGCGGATCCTCGGTCCAGGGCGCCAGCCACCACAGCAGCAGCCCGAGCACCACGAGGCCGGCGACCGCGCCCCGCAGGACCCGGCGCCTGCCGACAGGGAACGACGCGAGGGACATGTGCGCGATCCTGCCAGCCCGGGCGTTCCTCTGACCAGGCCGGGAGGCGGCCGTTACCGTCATGGCACGAGTGCTTCGCCCGCCGACCTGGTCCGCGAGTTCCACCGTGCCTTCGGACCGGACGCGCGCGAGACACCGGCCGAGGTCCCCCCGGAGGTCGCCGCCCACCGCGCCGACCTGCTCGCCGAGGAGGCCGCGGAGGTGGCGGAGGCGGCGGTGCGCGGCGACCTCGACCGGCTCGCGCACGAACTCGCCGACGTCGTCCACGTCGCCTACGGCACGGCACTCGTCCACGGCATCGACCTCGACGCCGTGATCTCCGAGATCCACCGCGCCGACATGAGCAAGCGCGGCCCCGGTGGCGAGATCGCCCGCCGCTCCGACGGCAAGGTCCTCAAGGGCGAGCACTACGAGGCGCCGGACGTGTCCCGGGCGCTGCGCCGGCAGGGACGGACGCCGGGCGCGGGCCCCGGGACGCCCGACCGGAGCCCGGCGCCGGGGCCCTGACCGGAGCCCTCGGCGCAGGCCCGGGCCCGATCCCGGGCGGAGTCCCGGGGGCGGTGCGGCGACCGCCTACCCTGTAGGACATGAGCAGCATCGACCGGAGCCAGTCAGTGGGCGGCACGCGCACCTACGAAGTACGCACCTACGGGTGCCAGATGAACGTCCACGACTCCGAGCGGTTGTCCGGGCTGCTGGAGGACGCGGGCTACGTCCGCGCCCCCGAGGGCGCCGACGGCGACGCCGACGTCGTCGTCTTCAACACCTGCGCCGTGCGCGAGAACGCCGACAACAAGCTCTACGGCAACCTCGGCCACCTCGCCCCCAGGAAGGCGCAGCGCCCCGGCATGCAGATCGCGGTCGGCGGCTGCCTCGCGCAGAAGGACCGCGACACCATCGTGAAGCGGGCCCCCTGGGTGGACGTCGTCTTCGGCACGCACAACATCGGCAAGCTGCCGGTCCTCCTGGAGCGCGCCCGCGTCCGGGAGGAGGCCCAGGTGGAGATCGCCGAGTCGCTGGAGGCCTTCCCGTCCACACTGCCCACCCGCCGCGAGAGCGCCTACGCGGCCTGGGTGTCCATCTCCGTGGGCTGCAACAACACCTGCACCTTCTGCATCGTCCCCGCGCTGCGCGGCAAGGAGAAGGACCGGCGCCCCGGTGACGTCCTCGCCGAGATCGAGGCGCTGGTCGCCGAGGGCGTCTCGGAGATCACCCTGCTCGGCCAGAACGTCAACGCGTACGGCTCCGACATCGGTGACCGGGAGGCGTTCAGCAAGCTGCTGCGGGCCTGCGGGAGGATCGAGGGCCTGGAGCGCGTCCGCTTCACCTCCCCCCACCCGCGCGACTTCACCGACGACGTCATCGCCGCCATGGCCGAGACGCCCAACGTGATGCCGCAGCTCCACATGCCGCTCCAGTCCGGCTCGGACACGGTCCTCAAGGCGATGCGCCGCTCGTACCGGCAGGAGCGCTACCTCGGCATCATCGAGAAGGTCCGCGCCGCCATCCCGCACGCGGCGATCAGCACCGACATCATCGTGGGCTTCCCGGGCGAGACCGAGGAGGACTTCGAGCAGACCCTGCACGTGGTGCGCGAGGCCCGCTTCGCGCAGGCCTTCACCTTCCAGTACTCCAAGCGTCCGGGGACCCCGGCCGCCGAGATGGACGGCCAGATCCCCAAGAAGGTCGTCCAGGAGCGCTACGAACGGCTCGTCGCCCTCCAGGAGGAGATCTCCTGGGAGGAGAACAAGAAGCAGGTCGGCCGCACCCTGGAGCTGATGGTGGCCGAGGGCGAGGGCCGCAAGGACGGCACCACCCACCGTCTCTCCGGCCGCGCCCCGGACAGCCGCCTGGTGCACTTCACCAAGCCGGAGCAGGAGGTCCGTCCCGGTGACGTCGTCACCGTCCGGATCACCTACGCGGCCCCCCACCACCTCCTCGCCGAGGGCCCCGTCCTGGACGTGCGCCGCACCCGCGCGGGCGACGCCTGGGAGAAGCGCAACACCGCCGCGGCCGCCGGACCGGCGGGCGTCATGCTCGGCCTGCCCAAGGTGGGCGTGCCCGAGCCGCTGCCGGCGGTCACCGGGGGCTGCGCCGTCGACTGACCGGGCCGCGCCAGTAGGCTGCTGATCATGCTTGTCGCCGCCGCAGTCTGTCCGTGCCCGCCCCTCCTCGTGCCCGAGGTGGCCGCGGGCGCCGCACCCGAGCTGGACGCCGCGCGCGCGGCGTGCACGGACGCGGTCGGCGTGCTCGCCGCCGCCCGGCCCGACCTGCTGGTGGTGGTCGGCCCGGTGACCGGCGACGGGGAGCCCGAGCGCTACCCGCAGGGCAGTACGGGGTCCTTCCGCGGCTTCGGCGTCGGTCTCGACGTACGGCTCGGAGCGGACCGGGGCACGGCGGCCGGCCGGGCACTGCCCGGCGCGCTCGCGGTGGGCGCCTGGCTGCTGGAGCGGACCGGGTGGACGGACGTGCCCGTCGAGGGGATCGGCGTGGGGGAGTCCCTCACGGCGGAGCGGTGTGCCGAACAGGGGCGGGACGCCGCCGCCGGGGCGGAGCGGGTCGCGCTGCTGGTGATGGGCGACGGCAGCGCCTGCCGCACGCTCAAGGCGCCGGGCTACCTCGACGAGCGGGCGGCTCCCTTCGACGCGGAGGCCGCGCGGGCGCTGGGAGCGGCCGACACGGCTGCCCTGAGGGCCCTGGACAGCGGCCTGGCGCGCGACCTCAAGGTGTCCGGCCGGGCTCCCTGGCAGGTCCTGGCGGGGGCGGCCGAAGCCGGGGGGACCGCGCTGCGGGGCACGCTGCTGTACGAGGACGCTCCGTACGGGGTGGGCTACCTGGTGGCCACCTGGTCGTAGCGGCCGGCGTCGCGCGACGCCCGCCTCTCCACGCCGGAGGGCACGGAGCGACGGAAGGCCGGGAACGGCCGAGGGACCGGATCGGCCCGGGGCCGGAAACGCGCTGTTCGAAGCGCGTTTCCGGCCCCGTGCCGATCCGGTGCCCGGTGTTCAGTGCGCGGGCGGCGGCCCCGCCGGGGGAGTGGTGCCGCCCGCGTCCGGACCGGGTTCGTTCTTGTGGGCGAGCCGGTCCATGGCGTCCTTGGCCCTGCCGGTGCCCTTCTGGATCCTGTCGCTGTACTTGCCCTTGGTCCGCTCGTCGGCGGTCTTCGCGGCCTTGTCCAGCCCGTGCTGGATCCTGCCCCCGTGCTGCTGCGCGAGGTCCGAGACCTTTTCCTTGGCAGGCCCCAGCTTGGCCTTCATGTTGTGCAGGAGACCCATGGTCCACCTTCCCTCGCGGTGCGGTCCGAGCGCGCTCATGTGCGAAAACGCCCATATCCACCCCATACGGTACTCGCGCGCACGCGGTCCCGTCCTGCCGCGCGACCCTCTCGTGGCCGAAACCCACCCCCGTGTGCGGCTCCGCGCCCGTCGCGTCATGCCACTGGATGGAGGGCCGGCCGCGGGGTTTGCGAGACTGGACCGGTGAGCAGCGCACTCCCCACCCCCCGGGTCATCGCCGTCGTCGGCCCCACCGCAGCCGGAAAGTCCGATCTGGGCGTTTTCCTGGCCCGAGAGCTCGGCGGTGAGGTCGTCAACGCGGACTCCATGCAGCTCTACCGGGGGATGGACATCGGAACCGCCAAGCTGACGCCCGAGGAGCGCGGGGGTGTCCCGCACCACCTCCTGGACATCTGGGACGTGACCGTCACCGCGTCCGTCGCCGAGTACCAGCGCCTCGCCCGGGAACGGATCGACGCACTGCTCGCCGCCGGCCGCTGGCCCGTCCTCGTCGGGGGCTCCGGCCTCTACGTCCGCGGGGCCGTCGACCACCTCGAGTTCCCGGGCACCGACCCCGATGTCCGGGCGCGCCTGGAGGACGAACTCACCCTGCGCGGATCCGGCGCGCTGCACGCCCGCCTCGCCGCCGCCGACCCCGAGGCCGCGCGGGCCATCCTGCCGAGCAACGGCCGCCGTATCGTCCGGGCGCTCGAAGTGATCGAGATCACCGGTCTGCCCTTCACCGCCAACCTCCCCGGCCACGACTCGGTCTACGACACCCTCCAGATCGGTGTCGACGTCGCCCGGCCCGAGCTGGACGCGCGGATCGCCGACCGGGTCGACCGGATGTGGGACACGGGTCTCGTGGACGAAGTGCGCGCACTGGAGGCGCAAGGGTTGCGCGAGGGGCGTACGGCCTCGCGCGCGCTCGGCTACCAGCAGGTGCTCTCCGCGCTCGCCGGGGAGTGCACCCTCGAGGAGGCCCGGTCCGAGACCGTCCGTGCCACCAAGCGCTTCGCGCGCCGTCAAGATTCGTGGTTCAGGCGCGACCCGCGGGTGCATTGGTTGAGTGGGGCCGCGGCGGACCTGACGGAACTTCCGCGACTCGCGCTGTCGTTGGTCGAACGACCGGTTACAGCCTGATCACGTCATGGCATCGGGACGCCCAGGCCGTCATCCGGGCCTCTGACGCCGTGCCATCATCGAGCTTCGATCGACCAAGTGGAGTCCAAGTTGGGAGGGCGCGTGGCGATGGAGGCCGGCCCTCGCGACACCGCGCACGGCACCGAACACCTCACCACCGAGCGGGGTGTACCGGAGCAGGGCCCTGAGCGTCTCAGCCCCGACGGGCCGGACGAGGCGGAGGGCCACGTGACCGACGACGGCCCCGAGCCGGACGAGATGTTCGCGGGCGGCGACGAGGTCGAGGTCGAGCTGCGCCCGCAGCGCCGGCTGCGCATCTGGCAGCTCGCCCCCATCATCGGCCTGGCCGCGGTCGGCTCCCTGATGTTCGCGTTCCCGCTCGCCTTCGACTTCGGCGACAGCGGCGCCGTGATCGCCATGCTGGGCCTGCTGATCTGCTCCTGCGCGGCCGGCTGGGGAATGATGGCCGCCCGCAGGGTGGGCTACACCTGGCCCGGCCTGCCGGCCCGGGGCTCCGGCGGCAGACCCGACTGGCGGGTCGTGGCCGCCTACGCCCTGCTGGTCGCCGTGGTGGTCGCCCTGGCGGTCTGGCGGGTCGCCCGCCTCCGCTGACCCCCCCCGGCC
>NZ_LIRG01000259.1 GCF_001419695.1 Streptomyces prasinopilosus | reverse complement strand
GTCCCGGCCCCGCCCCCAGCCGCCGTGCCGCGCCCCGCAGGGGCGGTCGACGGCGGTCTCCGGAAGGAACTGCCCGACGAGGTGCCCGCGAGCGCCCCCGCGTCCGCGCGGGAGGCGCCGCCGGAGCGTCCGGGATCCGATCTGTCCGGACGGCAGCGGCTGCTGAAAGGCCTGTGGCCGCCGCGGATCACCCGGGCCCAACTCATCGTCGCGCTCCTGCTGTTCGGCCTGGGCTTCGGCCTGGCCGTCCAGGTGGCCTCGAACAGCGAGGGCGACAGTGCCCTGCGCGGCGCTCGCCAGGAGGATCTCGTCCGCATCCTCGATGAACTCGACGACCGCACAGAGCGTCTTCAGGACGAGAAGCAAGGACTCGAGGAGCAGCGCGAGGAACTCGAGAACAGCTCGGACCAGGCCGAGGAGGCCCGGCGGCAGACCCTCGAGAGGGAACGCCAACTCGGCATTCTGGCGGGCACGGTGGCCGCACAGGGGCCCGGCATCACGTTGGTCGTCGAGGACCCGAAGGGGATGGTCGAGTCGAACATGCTGCTCGACGCGGTCCAGGAGCTGCGCGCGGCCGGCGCCGAAGCCATTCAGGTGAACGGCGTGCGGGTCGTGGCGGGCACCTACCTGTCGGATTCCGGCGACGGAGTGAGCGTCGACGGGAACAAGATCACCGCCCCCTATCGTTTCAAGGTCATCGGCAAGCCGCAGGACCTGGAGCCGGCGCTCAACATCCCCGGAGGAGTCGTGCAGACTCTTGAGAAGGAACAGGCCACCGCCTCGGTGGAGCGATCCACCAAGATCGTCGTGGATGCCTTGCGACCGGCGGAGCAGCCTGGCTACGCTCGGTCGTCCTCGCAGTGAACCGGGGGTGCGTGGAGGGTGACCGGCGAGGGCAGGAGGTTGCGGGGGGTCGGCGCACCGAATGGGCGGTGCGTGGTGGAAACTGTCTGGTGGATACGGACGTTGTGAAGGTGTCCGGGTCGGCCAGTGTGTTCAGTCAGGGTTCGTCCTGCCCCACGGGCGGGTCTGTTTCGGTCAAGGGGAATCGCCCGTGAAGTTGTTTGGGAAGTTGTTCGGCAAGAGCGCGCGAGAAGGCCGCGACAATGCGACCGCTCGGCATCGCGCACAGCCCGACGCGGAGGCGTCGCGTCCGCTGTACCGGGATCAGGTCGGCGGCCCGGGTGAGGACGCCGCGGGAGGCCGGGGCGCTGCCTCGGTTGACCCTGCGCAGTCGAGCGGCATAGGTTTCGGGCAACCGCCGGCCTCAGGCACGGGCGGAGGGTTCTCCGACCCGTACGCGCCCCAGGCCCCCGGTGGACAGGAGGGCCCGTCCATGTCGGCCTTGGTCTGTACCAGATGCGGTAACCGCAACGCGGAGAACAGCCGCTTCTGCTCGAACTGCGGAGCCCCGCTCAAGCCCGGAGCCGTCCCGGAGCGTCCCTCCGAGACGACGTCCACCATCTCCATCTCCGGTCTCGAGGCGTACGACGCCGAGGTCACCGGTCAGACGCAGGTGCCGACGCTGTCCCCGGAGGCGCAGGCGGCCGTCGACGCGCTGCCGATGGGGTCGGCGCTCCTGATCGTGCGCCGCGGGCCGAACTCGGGCAGCCGCTTCCTGCTGGACGGCGATCTGACCACGGCCGGGCGCCACCCGCAGAGCGACATCTTCCTGGACGACGTGACGGTCTCCCGTCGGCACGTGGAGTTCCGACGCGGCCAGGACGGTTCGTTCACCGTGGCCGACGTGGGCAGCCTGAACGGCACGTACGTCAACCGGGAGCGGATCGACCAGGTCGGTCTGTCGAACGGCGACGAGGTGCAGATCGGCAAGTACCGGCTGGTCTTCTACGCGAGCCAGCGGGGCTACTGACCCTCCCCGGACTCCGTCCGGGGCACCCTGACCCCAGGGAAGGTCCATGCTTCATACACCGAGCGGCGGTACCGGGCACGGTACCGCCGCCGCGGAAACTGGACTGATGAGCATCGGCGCGGTGCTGAGCGCACTGCGCGAGGAGTTCCCCGAAGTCACCATCTCCAAGATCCGCTTCCTGGAGTCGGAGGGGCTCGTCGAGCCGCGGCGGACCCCTTCGGGGTACCGCAAGTTCAGCGCCGGGGACGTGGAGCGTCTCGGCCACGTCCTGAGGATGCAGCGGGACCACTACCTGCCGCTCAAGGTGATCCGCGAGCACCTGGACGCCATGGAGCGCGGCGAGGGCGTCCCGCTCCCGGCGCTGTCCCGGCCTCGGGACGGGGAAGCCGGTCCCGACCCGTCCGCCGACCCGCCCGCGACAGCGGCCCGGATCGGGCGGGCGCAGCTGCTGGCGGCGGCCGGCGTCGACCAGCAGCAGCTCGCGGAATGGGAGTCGTACGGGCTGCTCGCGCCGGTCGGGGACGAGGTGTACGACGCCGGGGCGGTCACCGTCGCGGGCCTCATCACCGAACTGGGACGGTTCGGGATCGAGCCGCGGCACCTGAGGGCGATGAAGGCCGCCGCCGACCGGGAGGCCGGGCTGGTCGACCAGGTCGTCGCCCCGCTCAGGCGGCACCGCAACCCGCAGACCAGGGCGCACGCGGAGGCGCGTGCCAGGGAACTCGCCGGCCTCACGGTGAAGCTGCACGCCGCGCTGGTGAGCGCGGCCCTCGGGGTGCGGCTGCCCTGAGCGAGGAGGGCCCGGATCGGCCGCCCGATGCGGGCCCGACTACCCAAACGTCCCGGGCACGGCCTAGGGTTGCTGTGTGAACGAGCTCGATGTCGTAGGTGTCCGGGTCGAAATGCCCTCGAACCAACCGATCGTGCTGCTGCGTGAAGTGGGAGGCGACCGGTACCTCCCCATCTGGATCGGTCCGGGGGAGGCGACGGCCATCGCCTTCGCCCAGCAGGGCATGGCTCCCGCGCGCCCGCTGACCCACGACCTCTTCAAGGACGTGCTGGAAGCAGTCGGCCAGGAGCTCACGGAAGTGCGCATCACAGACCTGCGTGAGGGCGTCTTCTACGCGGAGCTGGTCTTCGCCAGCGGCGTCGAGGTGAGTGCCCGGCCGTCCGACGCGATAGCGCTGGCGCTGCGCACGGGTACGCCGATCTACGGCAGCGACACGGTGCTGGACGACGCGGGGATCGCCATCCCGGACGAGCAGGAGGACGAGGTGGAGAAGTTCCGCGAGTTCCTCGACCAGATCTCGCCGGAGGACTTCGGCTCCAGCAGCCAGTGAGGGACGGCGGCCGTCGCGCCGGATGCCGCCCGGAAACCGGGGTGCGCGAGCGCCTCACCGGCCCGTGTGGAGGGCATTCGGCTAGCCTTTCCCCGCGGTGGGGCACGGGAAACCACTCTTAGGGTGATTATCACTCGGCGTGCCGAGTGTGGCGATCGTTGACGCACCCTTGGTGACTGCCTACCGTCGAGGAGGCGGGTCAAGGACGGAGGTCGGCGTGAGAAGCACCGGCGACGGTACGGCTGGGGGTGCCCCCGGACATGGTCTCGGGGTAAGCGGTCCGTACCCTCCCCCAGGCTCTCAGCTCCGCGCGAGCGGGGCGTATGCCCATCACGGCAGCGCGGCCGATCCTGCTCCGCAGCGACCGGCGGCCGTGCCGAGCAGCGGAGGGGCGGCGACGTCCATGGCGTCCGAGGAGATCGGCTACCGGGGCCCGACGGCCTGCGCGGCCGCCGGCATCACCTACCGGCAACTGGACTACTGGGCTCGCACGGGGCTGGTCGAGCCGAGTGTGCGGCCCGCCCACGGCTCGGGGACACAGCGGCTGTACAGCTTCCGGGACGTCGTCGTCCTGAAGATCGTCAAGCGGTTCCTGGACACCGGCGTCTCGCTCCAGAACATCCGGACCACCGTCCAGCACCTGCGGGAGGGGGGCTTCCGCGACCTGGAGCGCATGACGCTGATGAGCGACGGCGCCACGGTCTACGAGTGCGCCACGCCCGACGAGGTCCACGCCCTGCTCCAGGGCGGCCAGGGGATCTTCGGAATCGCCGTGGGCGTGGTGTGGCGGGACGTCGAGAGCGCGCTGTCGCAGCTGCACGGGGAGCGCGTCGACACCGGGGAGACGCTGATCGGCCCCAACCCGGCGGACGAGCTGGCGAGGCGGCGCAACCGCGCCGTCTGAACCGCCGGCCCGCGAGAGCCGCCCGTGCTCGCGGGCGGTCCGCGAGGACGCGCCGTCCGGTCCGCCGGAACGGCGGCGGCACGCGCGGCGCGGCATGTCAGTGGCATAGGGCACCATCGGGGGCGTGAGAACCGCACCCACCGTCCTGCACCTCGACATGGACGCCTTCTTCGCCTCGGTGGAGCAGGCGTCCAAGCCGAGCCTGCGCGGCAAGGCCGTGGTCGTGGGCGGGCTCGGGCCGCGCGGTGTGGTCGCCACCGCCTCGTACGAGGCCCGGGTCTTCGGTGTCCGTTCGGCGCTGCCCATGGCGCAGGCACGGCGGCTCGCGCCGAACGCGGCGTACCTCGTGCCCCGCTTCGCTTTCTACCGGTCGATCAGCGAGCGGGTGATGGAGCTGCTGCGGGCGTTGTCACCCCTGGTGGAACCGCTGAGCCTGGACGAGGCGTTCGTGGACCTGGAGGCCGGAGGGGCGGCCTGGGACGAGCGGTCCGCCCGGCAGGCCGGCGCGAAGCTGCGCGCGGACATACGGGCGGTCACGGGGCTCACCGGATCGGTGGGGCTGGCGGCCTCCAAGATGCTGGCGAAGATCGCCTCGGAGCGGGCCAAGCCGGACGGGCTGGTGCTGATCGAGCCGGGGACCGAGCAGGCCCTGCTGGCGCCGCTGTCGGTCCGGACCCTGCCGGGTGTCGGGCCGGCCACCGGCGACCACCTGCGACGGGTCGGCCTCCACACGGTCGGGGACCTCGCCGAGGCGGGGGAGGACGAGCTGGTGCGCCTCCTCGGCAAGGCACACGGGCATGCCCTGTACGCCATGTCCCTGGCGAGGGACGACCGGTCCGTGGTGGCCGAGCGGGAGGCGAAGTCGGTGTCGGTCGAGGACACCTACGACGTGGACATCCACGACCGGGTGCGGGTCGGTGCGGAGGTGGGACGCCTCGCGGACCGCTGCGTGCGCCGGCTGAGGACGGCGGGGCTGTCGGGACGGACCATCGTGCTCAAGGTGCGGCGGTACGACTTCTCCACGCTCACCCGCTCCGAGACCCTGCGGGGGCCCACGGACGATCCGGCGGTGGTGCGCGAGGCGGCGGCACGGCTGCTGGACTCGGTCGACACGACGGGCGGCGTGCGGCTGCTGGGCGTGGGGGTCAGCGGGCTCGCCGACTACACGCAGGAGGACCTGTTCGCGCAGGCGGCGGGGGAGCGGCGGAAGGAGCTGCCCGGGGAGGAGGCGGAGGCGGCGGCGTCCGTGGAGGAACGGCCGCAGGCGGGTGCCGAGCGCCGCTGGCCGGCCGGACACGACGTGCGGCACAGCGAGTACGGTCACGGCTGGGTCCAGGGCAGCGGCCTCGGGCGGGTCACGGTGCGGTTCGAGACGCCCTGGTCGGCGCCGGGGCGGGTGAGGACCTTCCGGACCGACGACCGGGCCCTGCACCCCGCGGATCCGCTGCCCCTGACGGAGCGGGGGCCCGGGGACGGCGAGGACAGCGGGGACGGCGAAGGGGATCCGAGCGGCCAGAACGGCCGGGGCGGTGACGGCCGGGACGCCGGGGGCACCCGCGGCGGCGGACCCCGGGACGGCCGGG
>NZ_LIRG01000258.1 GCF_001419695.1 Streptomyces prasinopilosus | reverse complement strand
CCCCCCGCCCGAGGAACGCCGACGCCTGCGCGAGTCCCACTCGCTGACCCGGGCTCAGCTCGCCCGGCGGATCGGCGTCAGCCACAAGACGGTGCGGGCGTGGGAGTCCGGCCGCGCCGCACCCCGCGGCCGGAAGGGGAAGGCGTACGTGGAACTGCTGACCACCGCCACCCCGGTGGCACCCGAGCCCGCCGGGCGGCAGGGATCCTCGGCGCCCTTCGAACCCTCCAGGCCCTCCGAGTCCCCCAGGTCTTCCAAGTCCCCCAGGTCTTCCAGGCCCTCCGAACCCCTCAGGTCCCGCGAGCCGTCCGGCCCCTTCGGCTCCCCCGGCTCCTTCGGCTCCCCCGGGTCCTCTGGACGCCCCGACGCCTCCGCGCTCCGCAAGTCGACCGGGTCCCCGGCACGTTCGGCCGGCCCTTCCCCCGCGTTCCCTATCGGGCGGAGCGTTCTCCTGCCGCCCGTCCGGCTCGCCCGGTCGGACCGGCCCGTCCGGGCGAGCGGGCCCGTCCGGGCGAGCCGGGAAGAAGGCGTCGACCCCATCCCCCTGACGCCTGATCAGGCGTTCGACGCCCTGTACGCCTTCTGCGCCCCGGCGCTCGCACGACAGGCGTACCTCCTGTCCGGCCGTCGCGACCTGGCGCGCGAATCGGTCGAGCGCGCCTTCCAACTGGCCTGGGACCGCTGGCCCGAGGTGGCCCGCGACCCGGACCCGGCCGGCTGGGTGCGCGCGGCGGCGTACGAGTGGGCCCTCTCCCCGTGGCACCGGTTCCGGCCCCGCCACCGGCACCCGGAACCGCCGCCCTCGCAGCCCTCCGACCGCGCGCTCCTGGACGTCCTGCTGCACCTGCCGCCGCCGCGCCGCCGCGCGGTCGTGCTCTACCACGGGGTCGGCCTCGACCTGCCGGAGACCGCGGCGGAGACGGAGGCGACCACGGCCGCGACCGCGAACCGCCTGCTGCACGCGCACGAGACCCTCGCGGCCCGGCTGCCGGACCTGTCGGACCCGCTCGTACTGCACCGACGGCTGGCCGAACTGGCCTCGGCCGAACACCTCCGCCCGGCCGAACCGCCGGAGGTGCGCGAGGGCAGTGAGCGCAGGGCCCGCCTCTGGACCCGGTCCGTCCTCGCCCTCACCCTCGCCCTGGCCGGCGCCACCGCGGCCACCCTGTGCACGGCCCCCACCCGCTACGATCCGCCGGTGCCGCCCGGTGAGACGGTCCAGGGGGTGCCGCCGCACGTGGTGCCGGGGCCCCTCTCGGACAAGGAGCGCACACTGCGCGCCAAGCTCCGCGAGGAGCTGCTGCGCGGCCCGGAGCGGCTGGCACCGCAGCCCCGGTGACGGACCCGGCCTCCGGCCCGGACGCGGTTCGGGTTCCGTACCCGCGCCCGTGTCCGCGTCCGGACAACGGATGGGCCCGTCCCCCCGAGGGGGACGGGCCCATCCGTGTGCTGCGGTCGATCAGCCCGCGAGGATCTCGCGCGCCAGCTTGGCCGTCTCGGTCGGCGTCTTGCCGACCTTGACGCCGGCGGCCTCGAGGGCCTCCTTCTTCGCCTGGGCGGTACCGGACGAACCGGAGACGATGGCACCGGCGTGGCCCATGGTCTTGCCCTCGGGCGCGGTGAAGCCCGCGACGTAGCCGACGACCGGCTTCTTCACGTTCTCCTTGATGTACGCCGCGGCCCGCTCCTCGGCGTCGCCGCCGATCTCGCCGATCATCACGATCAGGTCGGTGTCGGGGTCCGCCTCGAACGCGGCCAGCGCGTCGATGTGGGTGGTGCCGATGACCGGGTCGCCACCGATGCCGACGGCCGAGGAGAAGCCGATGTCCCGCAGCTCGTACATCATCTGGTACGTCAGCGTGCCGGACTTCGAGACCAGGCCGATGCGGCCCGGCTTGGTGATGTCGCCCGGGATGATGCCGGCGTTCGACTGGCCCGGGCTGATCAGACCGGGGCAGTTCGGGCCGATGATCCGGGTCTTGTTGCCCTGCGACACGGCGTACGCGTAGAACGCGGCCGAGTCGTGCACGGCGATGCCCTCGGTGATGACGACCGCGAGCGGGATCTCGGCGTCGACGGCCTCGACGACGGCGGCCTTCGCGAACGCCGGCGGTACGAAGAGGACGGATACGTTCGCACCGGTCTTCTCGATCGCCTCGGCGACCGTACCGAAGACCGGGATCTCGTTGCCGTCGATGTCGACGGAGGTGCCCGCCTTGCGCGGGTTCACACCGCCGACGATGTTCGTGCCGTCGGCCAGCATGAGCTTGGTGTGCTTCATGCCGGTGGCACCGGTCATGCCCTGGACGATGACCTTGGAGTCCTTGTTGAGGAAAATAGCCATGGCTGTTTAGTCCCTCGTCCCTTACTTCGCAGCCGCGAGCTCGGCGGCCTTGTCGGCCGCGCCGTCCATGGTGTCCACGCGCTGCACGAGCGGGTGGTTGGCGTCGGAGAGGATCCTGCGACCCAGTTCGGCGTTGTTGCCGTCCAGACGCACGACCAGCGGCTTGGTGACTTCCTCGCCCTTGTCCGCGAGCAGCTGCAGCGCCTGCACGATGCCGTTGGCGACCTCGTCGCAGGCGGTGATGCCACCGAAGACGTTGACGAACACGGACTTGACGTCCGGGTCGCCGAGAATGATCTCCAGACCGTTCGCCATGACGGCGGCGGAGGCGCCACCACCGATGTCGAGGAAGTTGGCGGGCTTCACGCCGCCGTGCGCCTCACCGGCGTAGGCGACGACGTCCAGGGTGCTCATCACGAGCCCCGCGCCGTTGCCGATGATGCCGACCTCGCCGTCGAGCTTGACGTAGTTGAGGTTCTTCTCCTTGGCGGCGGCCTCGAGCGGGTTGGCCGCGGCCTTGTCCTGGAGGGCCTCGTGGTCCGGGTGACGGAACTCGGCGTTGTCGTCCAGGGTGACCTTGCCGTCGAGGGCGAGGACGTCACCGGAGGCGACCTTGGCCAGCGGGTTGACCTCGACGAGGAGCGCGTCCTCGTCGATGAAGGTCTTCCACAGGGTGACGAGGACGTCGGCGACCTTGTCGGCCACCTCGGCCGGGAACTTCGCGGCCTCGACGATCTCGCGCGCCTTCTCGGGGGTCACACCCTCGTTGGCGTCGATCGGCGTCTTGGCGACGGCCTCCGGACGGGTGGCCGCCACCTCCTCGATGTCCATGCCGCCCTCGACGGACGCGATGGAGAGGAATGTGCGGTTGGCACGGTCGAGGAGGAAGGAGACGTAGTACTCCTCGACGATCTCCGGAGCGGTCTCGGCGATCATCACCTTGTGGACCGTGTGGCCCTTGATGTCCATGCCGAGAATGTCCGTCGCGCGGGCGACGGCCTCGTCCGGGGTTGCTGCCAGCTTCACGCCACCGGCCTTGCCGCGGCCACCGACCTTCACCTGCGCCTTGACGACGGACTTGCCGCCGAGACGCTCGGTGATCTCGCGCGCCGCCTCAGGCGTGTCGATGACTTCACCGGCCAGCACCGGTACATCGTGCTTGGCGAAGAGGTCCCTCGCCTGGTACTCGAACAGGTCCACGCGCTTCCGTCCCTATCAGTGATCTCGCGGTTCGTTGATGCGTGGGCGTGCCGCGAAGGGCAAGGTGACGGCGTCCGCTGTGTCACAAGGGGAGCGCACACGGTGACCGAGCGCGCGGCATGTCCACCTCGCAGGCTATCGCCGGTGGCGCGGCCTCCCGAAATCGCGGGGTCACACCTGAGCGGTGATACCTGTCACATGATGCCCGGATTGGTGACACAGAGTGCCATTGGCGGGCGGCCCCACCGGGCCGGAACCGCCCCGGCGAGGCCCGTCGCACGCCGGGAGCGGCGGGCGCCGCGTCCCCTCGCGTCTCCTCACCCGGGGTCCGGTACCGGCAGCGGCCGTCTCTCGATCGCCGCGGCCATCACCTCCGGGAACAGGTCGGGCGTGCAGGCGAACGCCGGCGCGCCCAGCGCGGCAAGTGCCGCGGCGTGCTCCCGGTCGTAGGCGGGCGCCCCCTCGTCGGACAGCGCCAGCAGCGTCACGAACCGCACCCCGGACGCCTTCATCGCCGTGACCCGCTGGAGCATCTCGTCACGGATGCCCCCTTCGTAGAGGTCGCTGATGAGCACGACCACCGTCTCCGCCGGCCGGGTGATCCGGGACTGGCAGTACGCCAGCGCCCGGTTGATGTCCGTACCGCCTCCCAGCCGGGTCCCGAAGATCACGTCGACGGGGTCGTCGAGCTCACGGTCCGTGCGGTCGACGACCGCCGTCGACGTG
>NZ_LIRG01000257.1 GCF_001419695.1 Streptomyces prasinopilosus | reverse complement strand
GCCCGGCGAATAGGGCCGGGTGGTGCTCATCAGCGCTTCACCTCACCGATTCACCAGTTCACCATTTCAAAAAAATCCGTACTCATTCAGTCACGCCCTGGGCGATCGTCCGGTTCTCGGTGTCCCCCGACCGTGGCAGCGGACACATTCAGCTTGTCTCCTGCCCGGGGCTGCCGAGGCAACACCCCCGGGTTCGCACGAGAAGGGGGCGGCGGTCCGGAAGCACGTCCGGGTGGGCGCGCGGGAGGGGCCGCGGAGCGGCATCCCGCCCGGCGCACCGGAAGGAGGTCGTCCGCCCCGGGTCCGCCGCGGGACGGCGCCGGCCTGCCCGCACGGTCATCCGGAACCGTCGGCCAGGGCCGCCTCGAGGCTGTCGTGAAGGGTGAACACGGCTTCCGCCCCGGTGATCTCGAACACGCGCGCGACCACGGGCTGCATTCCCGCGAGGTGCACTCCGCCCCCGGCGGCCTCGGCCTTCAGCCTGGCGCCGAGCAGCACGTTGAGCCCGGTGGAGTCACAGAACTCCAGGCCGGAGCAGTCGATGACAAGCCGCTTGAATCCCTTGGCGAGGCAGTCCTCCAGCGGCTCGCGCAACAGATCGGCGGTGTGGTGATCCAACTCACCCGCCGGAGTCACGACGGCACTGGGGCCCTCTTCTCGCACCTCGACCAGAAGCCGGCCCGACTGTGCGCTGCCGACCGTCCCGCGGTCCATGCCGTCTCTCTCTCCCACCGGTCGTGCCTCCTGCTGACGCTGGTGAACATTACGCCTTCCGAGCGCACTCCGACAGCCGAACAATCAGCAGTAAACGGACATATGGCAACAGAACTCACTTGCGGTGGGCTGACGAAAACGGGTAGGGCTAGTAGGGACCACGTACTCGACACGGCCGGCTTCGGAGGCGCCGCACACCGCAGTGCACGAACGGCATCGGCAGCCATACGCCGAGAACGATGGAGGACATCATGTCACCCCGGCTCGACGCATCGCCTACCCAGAAAGCGACGTCGACACTCCCCCCGGAACATCTGACTCCCATCGGGCAGGACGACACGGACGTCGCCCCGGACGACGATCTACTCGCCGGGCTCCCGGAGATCCCCCCTTTCGACGAGGTGGGGCCGGTCGACGCCCGGGCGCTGTCCAGGACCCTCTTCGAGCGGCTGGAGTCGCTGGAGGAAGGCACCCACGAGTACGCGTACGTACGCAACACGCTCGTCGAACTGAACCTGGCCCTGGTCAAGTTCGCCGCCTCGCGGTTCCGCTCGCGCAGCGAGCCGATGGAGGACATCATCCAGGTCGGCACCATCGGTCTGATCAAGGCGATCGACCGCTTCGAGCTTTCGCGCGGTGTGGAGTTCCCCACCTTCGCGATGCCGACCATCATCGGTGAGGTCAAGCGCTTCTTCCGGGACACCTCGTGGTCCGTGCGCGTACCGCGCCGGCTGCAGGAACTGCGGCTCGACCTGGCCAAGGCCGGCGACGAGCTGGCGCAGCAGCTCGACCGGTCCCCGACGGTGGGCGAACTGGCCGAGCGCCTGGGCATCTCCAAGGACGAGGTCGTCGAGGGCATGGCGGCGTCGAACGCCTACACCGCCTCCTCGCTCGACGCCCAGCCGGAGGAGGACGACTCCGAGGGCGCGCTGTCGGACCGGATCGGTTACGAGGACCACGGCCTCGAAGGCATCGAGTACGTCGAGTCGTTGAAGCCGCTGATCGCCGAACTGCAGCCGCGCGAACGGAAGATCCTCTCGCTGCGCTTCGTGGCCTGCATGACCCAGTCCGAGATCGGCGAGGAACTGGGCATCTCGCAGATGCACGTGTCACGGCTGCTGTCGCGCACGCTGGTGCGGCTGCGCAAGGGACTGACCCTCGAGGAGTGAGCGCAGGCCGCGCCCCGCGCCGTCCGCCCCCGACCGACCCGCGCTGCGCGCCCCGTGTTCCGCCGGTGCCGGAGGCCCTTCCCGGGCCCCGGGTGCCGGCCGGCCGCGGGGCGTATCGCGTTACCCGCGGTCACCCCTTTCCCCGCGGGCCTTCTTCCTCCACTATGGGCACGCCCAAACCGACTGGTATGTCAGGACGGCGCGTCCGGCGGCCGGGAGCTAGGAGGCGGTGCATGGCTCGGGGCGACGGAACCGTCGACGGCGACGGGGTCGGCGGACACCCAGGTGCGCACACGGATGCGTCCGACATCCGGTTGACCGAGATGCTGCGCGCCGACACCCCGGCCGCGTACGCGGCGCTCCGGGAACTCCGCGCCCGGCACGGCCCGTCCGTGCTCGACTACGCCCGCCGGTGCACCACGAGCGATTCCGGCGCGCGCCAACTCGCCGCGCAGGCCTTCACCCACGCCGCCCGCGAGACCGCCCGCGGCACCGATCCCGGCGGTCCCCTGCGCCACCGGCTCCTGCTGCTGACCGTCCGGGTGGCGGCGGCCTGGACCGCCGACGGACGGGCCGGCGGGCTGGACCCCGGACTGCACCTCGTGCTGAGTTCGTCCGGCCCCGACGGTCCGGCCCCGTCCCTGCTCGCCGCGTTCCGGACACTGCCGTACCGGGCGCAGGGCCTCCTCTGGTACGGGATCGTGGAACAGGAGCCCGCGGACCGCACGGCGACGCTGCTCGGCCTCACCCGTCAGGACGTGGTCCACGACACCCGGCCCGCGCTGCAGGCACTGGGCCGGGCCTGCCTGCGGGCCCGGCTGGCCGCCTCGGACGACCCCCGGTGCGCCGACTTCCGCCGGCTCATCGAGGAGTCGGTGCGGCCCGACGGTCCCCGGGACAGCGCCGACCTGCACACCCACATGGCTCACTGCGGGCACTGCACCGCCGCGTACGAGGAACTGTGCGCCCTGCGGGACGCGCCGCGCACCACCCTGGCCGAGGGGCTGCTGCCCTGGGCGGGCACGGCGTACACGGCTCCGGCACCGGCCGGGCCGTCCGCCGGCACCGGTGGCGCGCCGGGCGGGACGTGGCCGCTCTCCCGGCGCCTGGTGCTGGCCTCGGCGGCACTCGGCGTGGCCGTGGTGCCGCTGCTGTTCCTGCTGTGGTCGCCGGACGGCACGCCG
>NZ_LIRG01000256.1:24877-25212 GCF_001419695.1 Streptomyces prasinopilosus | reverse complement strand
GGTGGCGTCCTCGGAGGGGCCGGTGCCGTCGGTTCCGGACGTGGCGCCCCGGGTGGGCGGGGTGGAGGCGGACGGGGTCTCCTTCCGGCTCTCGCCGGGCTCCTGCGGGAGCGGGGAGCCGGGGAGTTCGTTGCGCGGGGCCTCGCCCGGGCCGGGGACGACCACGCGGTCGGCGTCCCGCACCGCGCCGCCGAGCAGCGAGCCCACGAGCAGGGTGAGCCCGCAGACGACGACGGTGACGAGGGCACCGCGGCGCAGCACGTAGCGGCGCAGGTCCCAGAGGTCGGAGCGGGGCCCGAGGCGGCGCCAGGCGCGCGCGACGAGCCGGCCGTCGA
>NZ_LIRG01000256.1:0-24869 GCF_001419695.1 Streptomyces prasinopilosus | reverse complement strand
GCGGAGAGCAGGGCGCCGATGACGGCGCCGACGCGCTGCCAGCAGCCGAGGATGGTGAGGACGCCGACGATCACCTGGAGGAAGGCGACGAGGAGTCCGGAGCCGATGGGGTGCTCGAGGGCGAACTGCTGGAGCGGCTGGGCGACTTCCCACGGGTGCAGGGTCCTGAGCCACGTCACCATGGAGCCGCGCTCGCCGCCGTCGAAGTAGAGCGGGTCGCAGAGCTTGCCCATGCCGGCGTAGACGGAGATGAAGCCGAGGAAGAGGCGCAGCGGGAGCAGGACGACCCCGAGGTTCATCCGGCGGCCGGGGTAGTAGGCGTGCCGGGCCGGGTCGTCGCCCTGGCGCCGGGCGCGGCGGCCGCCGGTGTGCGGGTCGGTGGCGGTCCGGTGGCCGCCGGTGTCCCCGAACCCGTCGTCGTAGTCCTGTGCGCCGTAGCCCTGTGCGCCGTAGCCCTGTTCGCCGTAGTCCGGTCCGCCGTACGCCGGTTCGTCGTAGGCGCTGCCGACGGTGCGCAGGGGAGGCAGCAGGGGCTGCCGGCCGCCGTGGGTGCGCTGGCGGCCGACGACGGGCGTTTCGAGGGTCTGGGCGGCCGGGTCCTCGACGTAGCCGTACCCGTCGCCGGCCCGGGGGACGACCCGGGTGGCGCCGGCGTCGGCGAGCGGTTCGTCGGCGTGGTGGACGCCTTCGTTCCGCATGGTCTGGAGGAGCCGGTGCGCCCCCGTGTCGTCGGGGGCCGAACGGCCGCTCCAGACGACGGGGCGCCGGCGGGCCGCGGACCGGCCCGGGGCGCCCACGGTGGTGACGACGGGGATGCGGGCCGTGTCCTCGGCCGCGATCGGGTGCCGTGCGATCCGCTGGGACTGGACGCGTCGGTTCGAGGCGCCCAGCTGCACGCGGAAGCTGGCGTGATTGACGATGACCTGCGCCGGATCGCTCGGCACCTTCACCATGCTCAGCGCGGGAGCGTCGTCGAGTCCCGACGAGCGGTCCCCCGTGGGAGTGCGGGGTGTTCTGGTGTCCACACTCATCTAACCGAGTGACCCGACGTTAGGACACTGTCTTGACGCGGCGGATGTGTCCGGACCGCGTCAAGCCTGTCCCCCACCCGTCCGGATGACGTGGAACCCTCCGTACGGGTGAAGGTGCCGAACGTTCGTTCAGGCGCGGCGGCGTGCCGCCTCGTACAGCACGACTCCCGCCGCCACGCCGGCGTTGAGGGATTCGGTGCCGCCCGGCATCGGGATCCGCACCCGGAAGTCGCAGGTCTCGCCGACGAGCCGGGAGAGCCCCTTGCCCTCGCTGCCGACGACGATCACCACGGGGCCGGCCAGCGCCTCCAGTTCGCCGATCTCGGCCTCTCCGTCGGCGGCCAGCCCGACGATCGCGATCCCCGCCTTCTTGTAGCCCTCCAGGGTGCGCGTCAGGTTGGTGGCCCGCGCGACGGGCGTACGGGCGGCGGCACCGGCGGACGTCTTCCAGGCGCCGGCGGTCATCCCGGCGGCACGCCGCTCGGGGACGACGACGCCGTGGCCGCCGAAGGCGGAGACGGAGCGGACGACGGCGCCGAGGTTGCGCGGGTCGGTGACGCCGTCGAGGGCGACGATCAGCGGGTCCTGGCCCGCGTCGTGGGCGCCCGCGACGAGGTCCTCGGGGTGCGCGTACTCGTAGGGCGGGACCTGGAGGACCAGGCCCTGGTGGTTCAGGCCGTTGGTCATCCGGTCGAGCTCGGGGCGGGGGGCCTCCATGAGGTGGATGCCGCCGCGGTCGGCCGCGAGCTGGAGCGCCTCGCGCACCCGCTCGTCGCTGTCGATGAACTGCTGGACGTACAGCATGGAGGCGGGCACGCCCTCGCGCAGCGCCTCGACGACGGGGTTGCGCCCGACGACGAGTTCGGAGGCCGAGCGTCCGCCGCGCCGCTGCGGGGCGCGTCCGGCGGCCCGGCGGGCCTTCGCCTGGGCGATGCGCTGCTTGGCGTGCCCCTTGCGCATCTCGGCGGGGGGCGTGGGTCCCTTGCCCTCCAGGCCCCGGCGCCGCTGGCCGCCACTGCCGACCTGCGCGCCCTTCTTGCCGGACATGCGGCGGTTGTTCGCGGCCATGATGTACCCGTCTCCATGAAGTCGTGTGTGCGTACGGTTCCGCGTACGCACGTCGGTGTCGCGTCCGCCGCGCCGGCGACCCGGTCCTGCCCTGTCGCGTCGGCGTGGCGGTGTTACGCCTGTGTCGGTGTCGCGCCCGTGTCGGCGTGACGTCTCTGCAGTGTGCCGTCCGGAGGCCCGGACGGCACACTTGATCTTCCGGTGGTGCCCCGGCCGTGCCGCGGCCGGCGTCCCCGTCAGCGCGGGCCGAGGCTCCAGCGCGGGCCCTGCGGACCGTCCTCGACGACCAGTCCGGACTGGCCGAGCTGGTCGCGGAGGGCGTCCGCGGTGGGCCAGTCCTTGCGGGCGCGGGCGGCCTCGCGCTGGTCGAGGACCATGCGGACGAGGGTGTCGACCACGCCGTTCAGGTCGTCGCCGCGGTCGGCGCCACCGGCCCAGTGCGGGTCGAGGGGGTCCAGGCCGAGCACGGCGAGCATGGCGCGCACCTCGGCGAGGCGGGCGACGGCGGCTTCCTTGTCGTCGGCCGCCAGCGCGCTGTTGCCCTGCCGGACGGTGGTGTGCACCACCGCCAGCGCCTGCGGGACGCCGAGGTCGTCGTCCATGGCCTCGGCGAAGGCGGGCGGCACCTCGGCGGCCGGCTCGACGGCGCCCGCGGTGCCGGTCAGCTCGCCGACCCGCTGGATGAAGCCCTCGATCCGCGCGAACGCGGACTCCGCCTCGCGCAGGGCCTCCTCGCTGTACTCGATCATCGAGCGGTAGTGCGGGGTGCCGAGGTAGTAGCGGAGCACGATGGGCCGCCAGCGCTTGACCATCTCACTGACCAGCACCGAGTTGCCGAGCGACTTCGACATCTTCTCGCCGCTCATGGTGACCCAGGCGTTGTGCACCCAGTACCGGGCGAACTCGTCGCCGTAGGCCTTGGCCTGGGCGATCTCGTTCTCGTGGTGCGGGAAGATCAGGTCGAGGCCGCCGCCGTGGATGTCGAAGACGGGGCCGAGGTACTTGTGCGCCATCGCCGAGCACTCGAGGTGCCAGCCGGGACGCCCGCGGCCCCACGGCGACTCCCAGCTCGGCTCGCCGGGCTTGGCCGTCTTCCACAGGGCGAAGTCGCGCGGGTCGCGCTTGCCGGTCTCACCCTCGCCCGAGGGCTGGAGCAGGTTGTCCAGCTCCTGGTTGGACAGCACCAGGTACTCGGGGAACGAGGTGACGGCGAAGTAGACGTTGCCGTCGGCCTCGTAGGCGTGGCCGCGCTCGATGAGGCCGCGCATCATCTCGACCATCTCGGTGATGTGGCCGGTGGCGCGCGGCTCGTAGGTCGGGGGGAGGCAACCGAGGGCCCGGTAACCCTCGGTGAAGGCCCGCTCGTTCTCGTAGCCGATGGACCACCAGGGGCGGCCCTGCTCCGCGGACTTCGCGATGATCTTGTCGTCGATGTCCGTGACGTTGCGGATGAACGTCGTGCGCAGACCGCGGTACTCGAACCAGCGGCGCATGATGTCGAAGTTCAGCCCCGAGCGGATGTGCCCGATGTGGGGTGCCGCCTGCACGGTGGCACCGCACAGGTAGATCGAGACACAACCCGGCTGGAGCGGGACGAAGTCACGGATCTGCCGGGCGTTGGTGTCGTACAGGCGAATAGTCACCCCTCCAGGGTAGTCGGCCCGGGGCGGTGCCTCGCGCCCCTTCGCGCCGTCCCCGCCCCGTGTTCCGGTCGGCCCGGTCCCCGGTTCGCACGGACGGCGGTCAGCCCCGGTCCGTGCGGACCACGAGGGCGGTGGCGACGGCCATCAGTCCCTCGCCGCGGCCCGGGAAGCCGAGTCCGTCGGTGGTGGCGCCGGAGACCGACACGGGTGCCCCGGCGGCCTCGGAAAGGATCTTCTGGGCCTCGTCCCGGCGCCTGCCGACCTTGGGCCGGTCACCGACGACCTGCACCGCCACGTTGCCGATCCGGAATCCGGCCGCCCGGACGATCCGCGCGGCCTCGGTCAGCAGGGTCACGCCGGAGGCGCCGGACCACTCGGGCCGCCCGGTGCCGAAGTGCTGTCCCAGGTCGCCGAGGCCGGCGGCGGAGAACAGGGCGTTGCACGCGGCGTGCGCCACGACGTCGGCGTCGGAGTGCCCGGCGAGTCCGGGCCCCTGGTCCTCCCACTTCAGGCCGGCGCACCACAGGTCCCGGCCGTCCTCGAAGGCGTGGATGTCGGTGCCGATGCCGACCTGCGGGAGGACGGGCTCGGCGGGGACGGGACCGGGACGGGCCGGCTCGGCGCGGACGGACTGCGCGCCTGCGGCCCGCGGCTCAGAAGCCATCGTTGAGCCTCCTGCGGGCGAGGACCGCCTCGGCGAGGACGAGGTCGAGGGGACGGGTGACCTTGAACGCCTCCTCGTGGCCGGGCACGGTGACGACGGCCGCGCCCAGCCGTTCGATCATGCTCGCGTCGTCGGTGACGTCGCCGGTCACCGTCTCGTGCGCGCGCACCAGGGTGTCCCGGTCGAAGCCCTGCGGGGTCTGCACGGCACGCAGCAGGGACCGGTCGGGGGTGGCGACCACGGGTTCCGGCTCGCCGGGGGCGATGGCGGGCTCGACCTGCTTGACGGTGTCGGCGAGCGGCAGTGCCGGGACCACGGCGGGGGCGCCGTCGCGGACGGCCTCGACGACGGCGTCCACGGTGTCGACGGGGACCAGCGGACGGGCCGCGTCGTGCACCAGGACGATGTCGTAGCCGGGCGGCAGGGCGTCGAGGCCGAGCTTCACGGACTCCTGGCGGGTCTCCCCGCCGGGGACGACGACGAACTCGGTGCGCTCGGGCAGCGCGTGTGCGTCGAGCAGCGTCCTGACCTCCGCGGCGCCCTCGGGCGGGGCCACGACGACGACCAGGGAGACGGCGCGGGAATCGGCCATCGCGCGGACGGCGTGGATGAGCATGGGCGTGCCGCCCAGGGTGCGGAGCGCCTTGGGCGCGCCCGGACCGAGGCGCACACCCCGGCCGGCGGCCGGGATCACGGCCGCCGTGCGGGCGGCCGTGCGGCCGGGGACGGGCTGTGCGGGCGGCTGCGGGAGGGGAGCGTCAGACATCGGTTCCTGTCATGTTTGTGTGCGGGACCCGAGTGGGTATGGCCTTGGGCGTAGCCCCCGCTCCCGGAGCGGGGGAGTGCCGGGCGTACCGCCTTGACCAGCCCCTTCCGTGACTCTGGTCGGGTCGGCCGCCCGGACCCGGCCGGGGTGCGGGGAAGTACGGCGGGTGCGGAGCGTGGTGGCGGGTGCGAGGCGTCCGGGCCGGGTGGCACACGGACGTCGGGTGACATGCGGACGGTGTCCGGGGACGGACATGCCGCAGCGCCCGGCGACTTCACAGACGTCATCGGGCACCGCGGCATTTCGATGTGCTGGTCCTCGAGGTGCACGGGAATCCGGTGTGCTACCGAGCACCGGGCGACGAAGCTCCGTACATGCCCCGCCTGCTGTCTTTCCCCGCCTCAGGAGGCGAGGACCTCGTCGAGGAGAGCTTCGGCCTTGTCCTCGTTGGTCTTCTCCGCGAGGGCGAGCTCGCTGACCAGGATCTGGCGCGCCTTGGCGAGCATGCGCTTCTCACCGGCGGAGAGGCCGCGCTCACGCTCACGGCGCCACAGGTCACGCACGACTTCCGCGACCTTGATGACGTCGCCCGAAGCGAGCTTCTCCAGGTTTGCCTTGTACCGGCGGGACCAGTTCGTGGGCTCCTCGGCGTACGGTGCGCGCAGCACCTCGAAGACCCGGTCCAGCCCGTCCTGACCGACCACATCACGCACGCCGACGAACTCCGCATTGTCCGCTGGCACACGTACCGTCAGGTCACCCTGGGCGACCTTCAGCACCAAGTAGGTCTTGTCCACGCCTTTGATCTGGCGAGTTTCGATAGCCTCGATCAGCGCGGCCCCGTGATGGGGATAGACCACGGTGTCGCCAACCTTGAACGTCATGTGACAGGTACCCCTTCCGTGGCTATCCAGGGTAACACGGATACGGCGCGTTCTGAATGGCGTTTTCGCAGGTCAGGGCCATTCTCGGGGCTTGACAACAGCATCGGGAACGTGCTTCGAGTGCCGAACGGAAGCGGGTATTCGCAGGTCGGAGGGGCTCTTCGGGGCAAGTGAAACGCGTACGTTACACGTACCCGGAGTCCCCTGAAGACGCCCATACGTCCCCATATGTCTGACTCCATGTGCTCGACTTCCGCTACTCCGTTCGGTGCGTGCGGCCGGGTTCCGGCCGAATCCGGAATTGATCACGAGCCCGTCCGGGACACGCCGACGGTGATCCATTTCCGCACCGCCCGCCGCATTTCCCGGCCCGTCCCGCATTCCCTCGCGGATATATGCACCGTGCCGGGGCGAGGACGCTCCCGGCCGCGCTTATCCGAATGCCGCGGGAGTGCCCGGACGGAGTAACCCGCACGTCACTCGCGCGGGCCGGGGGCCTCCGCCGTACGCCCCGGAGAACACCCGTACGCGCCATCCGGGGGGACGGGGGATGCCTCAGGGAGGGTCGGGTGCGGGCGCGCGGGGACGGCTCGATAACCTGAGGCCGCTGGCAGACACCCGCTGACAGCGACTGACAGACACTCAGGGCGGCTGACCGGTCGCCACCGCTCGCACGAGTCAAGGAGTTGCCGCCGCCGTGAGCAGCAGCCTTCGACGCGGGGCCATCGCCGCCGCCGCCATCGCGTTCTCGATCGCCTCGCTCTCCGCGTGTGCGGCCGGCAACAACGCCCAGACCCTGCAGATCCAGCCGGACAACGCCGCGACGACCGTCGGCGACATCAAGGTCCAGAACGCCATCATCGTCACCCAGCCGGACCTCGAGTCCACGGGACCGGCCGTCGTGGCCGCCACGCTGTTCAACGAGGGCCGCACCGACCAGACGCTGGAGTCGGTCACCCTCCCGGGCACCGGCAAGACCGCCGAGCTGTCCCCCGCCGAGGGCGGCAGCCTGACCGTCCCGGCCGGCGGCCAACTCATCCTCGGCGGCGAGGGCAACGCCTCGGCCGTGCTGTCCAGCAGCCGTGAGTCCGTCCAGGACGGCAACGCCCAGCCGGTCACCTTCACCCTCAGCGAGACCGGTGACGTGAGCCTGCGCGCGTTCGTCTACCCGGCCGAGAACTTCTTCACCGACTGGGGCCCGAGCGACATCCCGACCGCGCCGGAGGCCTCGGCCGAGCCGACGGCCGAAGCGTCCGCCAAGCCCACCGGTGACGCCACGGGCTCGCCGGACGCCTCCGCCACCGGCGAAGCCGAGGGCGCCGAGGGCACCCCGACCGACGCCGCCTCGGCCAGCCGGCCGGCCGACGACTGAGCCGGCGGCCGCCGCAGCACACGGACGCGGGTACGCGGCCGCGCATGCGTCCGCAGCCGCTCCCCCGCACCGGTATGACGGTGGGCGGGNNCCCGCCCACCGTCATACCGGGAGCCGTTCCGTCTACGGCTCGAACTTGTAGCCCAGTCCGCGGACCGTCACCAGGTAGCGCGGTGCGCCCGGGTCCGGCTCGATCTTGGCGCGCAGCCGCTTGACGTGGACGTCGAGGGTCTTGGTGTCGCCCACGTAGTCGGCGCCCCAGACCCGGTCGATGAGCTGCATCCGGGTCAGCACGCGCCCGGCGTTGCGCAGCAGCATCTCCAGCAGGTCGAACTCCTTCAGGGGCAGGTCGACCTTGGTGCCGCCCACGGTGACCACGTGCCGGTCGACGTCCATGCGGACGGGGCCGGCCTCCAGGGCGGCGGGGGCGACCTCCTCCGGCTCGCCCCTGCGGCGCAGCACGGCGCGGATCCGGGCGACCAGTTCGCGCGAGGAGAACGGCTTGGTGACGTAGTCGTCGGCCCCTATCTCCAGGCCCACCACCTTGTCGATCTCGCTGTCCTTGGCGGTCACCATGATGACGGGGACGTTGGAGCGGCCGCGCAGCTGGCGGCAGACCTCGGTGCCCGGCAGGCCGGGCAGCATCAGGTCGAGGAGGACGAGGTCGGCTCCGTTGCGCTCGAACTCGTCGAGGCCGTCGGGCCCGGTGGCCGCGACGGCGACCTCGAAGCCCTCCTTGCGGAGCATGTACGACAGGGCGTCGGAGAAGGACTCCTCGTCCTCGACGACGAGCACTCGGGTCACGGAAGGACCTCCGGGGAGGGAAGCGTTTCGTACGCGGATGGATCGGGGGAGTGGGGGGAGTCGGAGGACCCGGCGGTCCGTCCGGCCCCGGCGTCGGGGCCTTCGGGTTCGTCCTGGTCGGACGGCCGGGGTGCGCGGTCGCGGGTGGGGGCCGCGGCGGCCTCGGGAAGCCGCAGGGTGAAGGTGGAGCCCTGGCCTTCGGCGCTCCACACGGTGACTTCGCCGCCGTGCGAGGCGGCCACGTGCTTCACGATCGCCAGGCCGAGACCCGTACCGCCCGTGGCGCGGGAGCGGGCCGGGTCGACACGGTAGAAGCGCTCGAAGACGCGCTCCCTCTCCTTCTCCGAGATGCCGATGCCCTGGTCGGTCACGGCGATCTCGATCATGTCCCCGCCCGGCCGGGCGACCCTGCGGGCCGCTATGCCGACGCGGGTGCGGGCGGGTGAGTAGTTGACGGCGTTCTCGACGAGGTTGCCGAGGGCGGCGGCGAGCTGGCCGCGGTTGCCCCAGATGCGGAGGTCGCCGGTGGTGGTCGGCTCCGCCCTGTGTCCGGTGTCGCCGTGGTCCGCCCCTTCGGGGGACCACACGTTCGAGGCCATGGTGATCTGCTTGGTGCCCGCGGCGTGCCGGCAGCGGCCGACGGCCTCGGCGACGAGTTCCTCCACGCGGACGGGTTCGGCGTCCTCGAGCGGGTCGTCGTTCTGGACCCGGGAGAGGTCGATGAGTTCCTGCACCAGGTTGGTGAGGCGGACGGCCTCGCCCTGCATGCGGCCGGCGAAGCGCTCCACGGCCTGGGGGTCGTCGGAGGCGTCCATGACGGCCTCGGAGAGCAGGGAGAGCGCGCCGACCGGGGTCTTCAGTTCGTGGCTGACGTTGGCGACGAAGTCGCGCCGTACCGCTTCTATGCGGCGGGCTTCGGTGAGGTCCTCCACGAGCAGCAGGACGAGCCGGGAGCCGAGGGGGGCCACCCGGGCGGAGACGGCGAGGGCCTCGCCGCGTCCGGTGCCGCGGCGGGGCAGGTCCAGTTCGACCTGCCGTATCTCGCCGTCGCGCCGGGTGTCGCGGGCCATCTGCAGCATGGGCTCCACGGCGAGCCTGCCGCCGCGCACCAGTCCGAGGGCGTACGCGGCGGAGCTGGCCTTGACCACGCCGTCCGCCTCGTCCAGGACGACGGCGGAGGAACGCAGGACGGACAGCACGGTGTCCACACCGGGCGGGAGCACCGGTTCCGTGTGCAGTGAGGAACGCAGGGGGCGCCTCTGCTCGCGCTCGCTGAAGCGGACCGCCAGCATGGCGATGACGCCGGTGAGCACTCCGGCGATCGCCGCCACTGCGGCGACCGCCGCGTTCACGTCCATGTATCCAGGTTAGGCATGCGCCGGCCGGTGGCCACAGCCATGGGACGTCATGCTCGAACACTCGTCGCCCAGAGTTCACCTCGGAGCCAGGGATGATTCATGTGAGGGGCCGGATCCGGACGCGTGGAGGACGGAACGTGGGAGCGTGGGGTTCGCAGCGCCGGTCGCGCGGGGTTCGCGCCGTCGGCTGCGTGGCGGGGTACCTGCCCCGAGATCCCCCCGGGGGCCCCGGCCCCGAAACCCCTTCGAACGCATGAGAGGAACCCTGATGCGGGACGCGTACCACGAGGAACTGGATTCGATCGGCGACGGTCTGGTGGAGATGGCCCGACTGGTCGGGTCGGCGATCGGGCGCGCCACGACCGCCATCCTCGACGCCGATCTGAAGCTGGCCGAGCACGTGATCGAGGGCGACCAGAAGGTCGACCAGCTCCAGCACGACCTGGAGGCCCTGGCCATCGCCCTGCTGGCGCGCCAGCAGCCGGTGGCGACCGATCTGCGGATCGTCGTCACCTCGCTGCGGATGTCGGCCGACCTGGAGCGCTCCGGCGACCTGGCGCAGCACGTGGCGAAGCTCGCGCGGCTGCGCTTCCCGGAGCGCGCCGTGCCGGGCGACCTGCACGCGACCATCCTGGAGATGGGCCAGCTCGCCCAGCGCCTGATGGCCAAGGCCGCCGAGGTGATCATCACCAAGGACGTCGACCTGGCGCTCCAGCTGGAGCAGGACGACGACGAGATGGACCTGCTGCACCGCACCCTCTTCCAGCACCTGATGGACGACCGCTGGAAGCACGGCATCGAGACGGCCGTCGACGTGACGCTGCTGGGCCGCTACTACGAGCGGTACGCCGACCACGCGGTCTCGGTCGCCAAGCGGGTGGTGTACCTGGTCACGGGCGAGCACGCGGACGAGATCCAGCCGGACGTCCAGCCCGACATCCAGGCCGGCGCCTAGCCCGGCCTCCGGGCGGCGCCGGGGACGGACGTCCGGTCGGACAGGCGGGGAATCGGCCAGGGGCACGCGCGCGTCCCAATGCGCCGTCGATGCGCCGTTGATGTGCCCGGCGGCGGGGGCATCCAATGGGTACAGGCACCAGTCTCGAGGAGGGACCCATGGCCGATTCCCCCGGCTCCACCGGTACGACGCCCGATCCCGCGCGGGAGCGCGAGACGGAGCAGCCGGCCGAGGTCAGAAGCCTGACCCTGATCGCCGCGTGCGGTTGCGGCTCGGGCTGTGGTTGCGGCTGCCAGTCGGGCAGCCCCTGCCAGTGCGGCTGAGCCCTTCCGCGTACCCGTCCGATCCGCACGGGCCGAAGGCCCCGGCAGCCCTCGGGACGACGGCGTCCACTGCCGCCGCCGTCCACCGGCCGCCGGGGCCTTCGGCGGGTGCGGCACCCGCCTCGCTTGCCGCGCCCGCCGCGTCGTCTGTCGTACCCGCCGTACCTGTCATACCCGCCGTACTCGCCGCGCCTGTCGCACCTGTCGCGCCCGTGCGCCTCAGCGGGTACCGGCCTGCGACCGCTCTCCCTCCGGACCGCACCGCGCCCGGGCCTTGCCGACCGTCACGGCCGCATCGGTCGTCACACCCGCCCCGTTCGTCACGACCGGCGGGGCTTCCGCGAGGGACTCGGAAGCGGGTGCCGGCGCGGGGGCGGGGATGAGGGCGGGTGCAGGCTCGGGAGTGGGTGCGGGCACAGGAGTGGGTGCGGCTGCCGATGCCTTGGCGACCACGGTGTCGTCGTCGTCCGGCAGCCGCCGCATCAGCAGCGCGTACCCGAGTCCCGCCACCGTGCCGATGACGGCGCACGTGCCCCACAGCCACTCCGCCCCGTACCGGTCGATCACGAACCCCGACATCAGCGGGGCGACGAGCGCGGCGACGGCCCAGGACATGGTGTACATGCCCTGGTAGCGCCCGCGTCCGTGGGCCGGCGACAGCCGTACGACGAGTCCGGTCTGGGTGGGCGCGTTGACGATCTCGGCGAGCGTCCACACGCAGACGGTGAGGGCGAAGACGCCGACCGACCCGGCGAGGGCGGTGAGACCGAAGCCGTACCCGGCGAGCAGCGAGGAGACCACCAGCAGGCGGCCGGGGTCGCGGTGCTCGATGAACCGGGTGACCGGGATCTGCAGGACGACGATGAGGACGCCGTTGACCGCGATGGCCATGCCGTAGTCGGCCGGGGTGAACCCGGCCGCGCCCATCGCGACGGGCAGTCCGACGGCCCCCTGCTGGAAGATCAGCGCGACGAGGAAGGACAGCCCGACCACGCCCATGAACCGCCCGTCGCGGAGCACGGTCCCGATGCCGACGGAGTCCTCGTGCTCCTCCCCCGCGACCTGGACGGGCTTCGACTCGGGGAGCTTCACGAAGACGACGATCGCGCAGATCATCGTCATCACGGCCTCGAGGAGGAACCCGGCGGCGTAGCTGTGCTCGGCGATGAACCCGGCGGCCATGGTGGAGACGGCGAAGCCGAGGTTGATGGCCCAGTAGTTGAGGGAGAAGGCACGGATGCGGTCCTCGGGCCGGACGATGTCGGCCATCATCGCCTGGACGGCGGGCCGGGAGGCGTTGGAGGCCGTCCCGACGAGGAAGGCGACGCCGGCGATGGCGACGGGGTCGCGCACGAAGCCGAGCAGCGCGACGGACACCGCGGTGGACGACTGCGCGATCAACAGGGTGGGACGCCGTCCGAGCCGGTCGGTCATCACCCCGGCGCCCAGTGAGGACAGCACCCCGCCGAGGCCGTGCAGGGCGACGACCAGACCGGCGTAGGTGGCGGAGTAGCCGCGGTCGAGGGTGAGGTAGAGCGCCATGAAGGTGGCGACGAAGCCCCCGAGCCGGTTGACGAGGGTGCTCGTCCACAGCCACCAGAAGGCGGGTGGCAGTCCCGACACGGTCTCCCGCATCGCACGTCCGGCACGACCGATGGACACCACGAGAACCCCCCGAATGTAAGTGCCCGAACAGGCAGTCACACATTACGAAGAGCGTCGGAGCGTCCACCACTCGATTAACAGATCCCGTCAACCGGCCGGGCCCGCGCCTCACCCACCGGACGGAGGCGCGGCCCGCGCGGGGCTTCGATTACGCTCGGAGCCATGGCCGACGCACCGTACAAGCTGATCCTCCTCCGCCACGGCGAGAGCGAATGGAACGCGAAGAACCTGTTCACCGGCTGGGTGGACGTCAACCTCACCGAGAAGGGCGAGAAGGAGGCGGTCCGCGGCGGCGAGCTGCTGAAGGACGCCGGTCTGCTGCCCGACGTCCTGCACACGTCGCTCCAGAAGCGCGCCATCCGCACCGCCCAGCTCGCGCTGGAGTCCGCCGACCGCCTGTGGATCCCCGTGAACCGCAGCTGGCGCCTGAACGAGCGCCACTACGGCGCCCTCCAGGGCAAGGACAAGGCGCAGACCCTCGCGGAGTTCGGCGAGGAGCAGTTCATGCTGTGGCGCCGCTCCTACGACACCCCGCCGCCCCCGCTGGACACCGACGCCGAGTACTCCCAGTTCGACGACCCGCGCTACGCCACCCTCCCGCCGGAGCTGCGTCCGCGCACGGAGTGCCTGAAGGACGTCGTCGTCCGGATGCTCCCATACTGGTTCGACTCGATCGTCCCCGACCTGCTGACCGGCCGCACCGTCCTGGTCGCCGCCCACGGCAACAGCCTGCGCGCCCTGGTCAAGCACCTCGACGGCATCTCCGACGCCGACATCGCGGGCCTGAACATCCCGACGGGCATCCCCCTGTCCTACGAGCTCGACGCCGACTTCAAGCCCCTCAACCCGGGCGGCACCTACCTCGACCCGGACGCCGCGGCGGCGGCCATCGAGGCGGTCAAGAACCAGGGCAAGAAGAAGTAACACGCCCCCGGTAAGCCCTCGGCCTGCGGTTTCCCGTCAGGTCGGGGGCTTCTTGGTGGGACGGGCCGTCTCCGGGCCGTCAGTTGCACAGGCCCGGTGAAGCCCACATCACCGCAGAACCACTCCCTCACGCCGGGGTCTCCTGGTCATGCCGGTACAGGGGACAGAGCAGTTCGACGGCCTGCGGTTCGCTGGTGTCGGGGTCGTACTCGACGCCCACCAGCGTGGAGAAGCGGCGGTTCCCCACCTGCTCCCAGAGCGTGCCGAGGTCGGAAGCGAGCAGCCGCACGACGCCGAGGGAGCCCTGCGTGTGGATACCGGCGATGGCGAGCAGCGAGCCCGCCCCGTCCGGACGGGGCAATCTGCCGAGGTATCCGACGTCGTACGGGCGGGCCGGATCGCTGTCCTGTCCCGACCGGTACACCGTGCCGGTACGGCGATCCCTCACCGTCCAGGGGCCGTCCTCCGCCCGCTCCCAGCGCAGTACGGGATCCTGTGCGTACGCCTCCCCCATCTCCCGGGACATGCGCGGCCCGCACACCACGACCAGACCCTCACGGTCGAGGTCGATGCCTCCGCTCACCGGTACGTGCTCCGTGGCGACGTCCAGCCCGTACGACCGTGCCAGGTCCTCCAGACGCTTGCCGCACCTGACGTCGTCCACGGCGACGACCGTCCGCCCGCGTTCGCCGTCGCGCCGCAGCGGAGTGGCGACGGTGACGGCTCCCCGACCGAGGAAAGCACCTTCCGGTGCCGGTCCGGTGTGCCGGATCTGATGAATCCGCCCACGGCTCAGACCGGCCCGCGCCGCGATCTGCGCGTACGACATCCCTTGTGCATGGAGGTCCTGCACCACACGCCGACGGAGCCGGGCCAGTTCGGTCACCTCGTGCTGTGCGTCGGCCAACCGGGTCGTGATCTCGCTCAGGAGCAGGTACGGATCGTCGATCGCCATGATCCGTCGCAGATCTTCCGACACGGCCTCACCTCCCGGCACCCACCGGGAGTTTAGAGCCCTCGGTAAAAGGGATGAGAGCCGTTGCCCCAAGTGAACGCCTGTCACGTGAAGCCTGGCCGGCCAAACAGAAACACCGTCGAGGACTGACCGATCACCGCCCACAAGAGGATCGCGGACCGCCACCGAACGAAGCCCGGTCAGGCGTCCTCACGCACGAGGTCGGCCCACACCGAGCGCCCGTCGGGCCAGCTCTTCACGCCCCAGTCCTTCGCACAGGCCGCGATCATCCGCAACCCGCGACCGCCTTCCTCCTCGCTGGTCGCGTCACACAGGTGCGGTACGCGACGACCTCCCTGGTCGACCACCTCGATACGCACGAGGTCCTCGCCGAGGCCGACCACCACGAGGAACCAGCCGCCGGCCGAGCCACTCAGCGTATGCCGCACGGCATTCGTCGCGAGTTCACTCACGACCAGGACGGCATCCTCGGCAGGACCCCGCTCGTGCAGCAGGGCGGCGACGAAGTGACGGGCATGAGCCACTTCCTCGGCCACACCGGGGAAGGCACGGCACCACCTGGATCGCATGGGAATCTCCTCGCCTGCGTCTAGGGGGCTAGACATCGCAGCGGCAGAATATTCCCGCGCCAAGCAGGGAGTAGGAATGATGAGGAATTATTCCTCTAAGGAGTGATGAAGTCCCCCAGGTCGCGGAACTCCCCCATCACGCGCACCAGCAGCTCCCGCGCCCCCTCGCCGAAGACCGCAGCCCGCTCAAAGCACCCGAACACCTCCTCGTACGAGGCGAGTTCATCCACGTCGTCCGACACACGCTCACCATCGAAGGCCTCCACCACCACCGTCCTCCGGTCGCACAACGTGAATCCGTGTCGGGGCAGGACCGGCACCGGTCGACACCAGGGAACGATCCCGAGCCGCACCGTGCTCAGACTCTCGACGGCCAACAGGCGGTCGAGCTGCGCGAGCATGAAGGCCGGGGAGCCCGGCCAGGTCCGCAACACGGCTTCAGTCAGCACGAACACCGACTCCCGCCCCGGCTCGTACAGGACGCTCTGCCGCTCCACACGAGCACCGACAACCCGGCCGACCGCCTCAGGGGTCATACCAGGCGCACTCTCGAAGACGTGCCGGGCATACTCGGCGCTCTGGAGCATGGCCGGCAGAACGACACACTGGAACGAGCGCACCAGCCGAGCGGACCGAACCTCCTCATCGACCGTCACGCCGACCGGAGCAGCGTCCTCAGCCGACCGATCGGAACCTGACGCAGTCTCCACCGCGGCCAGGAGACCACGCATTTCACCTGCAGTCGGCTCATCAAGGCCGAGGGCACGTGCGAGCCGGTCCAGCACATCGGCACTCGGAACCATGCGCCCGTTCTCGACCTTGGACACGGCCGGCTGCCCCACCCCGGCCCGCTGCGCCAACGCGGCACCTGTCAGACCGGCCTCCACACGAAGCCCACGAAGACGTGCCCCGAGGGCCCTCACCCGCTCCCGCCGTTCACTCCCCATGCCCAGGGTTCTACACCACACCTCGTCAAGAACCGGGATCGCGAGCCACACCGACCACCCTCCGGAACCGAAGCCTCCAGCATCTCTCGGGACCGGACAAGTCGCATACCACAGACTGAGTTACAACTTTCTTTGCTGGTTCAAGGCGGCTCGCTCTGCTCGCCGCGCGCGGCCCGGCCCCCGGCCGGGCTGCGCTCCTGTCTCCGCTCCACTCCAGCCCGGCCAACGCCCGTGCCGCGCGCACAGCAATCAGCCGCCTGATGCCAGAGAAGGGGTACGTCGTGGCTGGGGCAGTCGGCTCCACGGCTTTACGGAGCCACTTTGCGCGAGCCTCGAAGATCATGGCCCCAACGTCGTGCTTTACCGGGCAGGTCCACAGACTGCCCGATGTGTCGGAAGCTTACGGGCCATGATCACTCGCGCCAAAGCAGCACCACCCCAAAGCCGCTCCATCGACCTAATCCAGGGGCTCGAACCGGGGGCGTGGTGCGATGATCGGAGTCCTGGTTTCATTCATGTGCAGCCATTCCGGAGCCTGCACAGACAGAAGCTTGTGGTCCACCGAAATGAGGTGCTGTTGAGCCGCCTCATTGAGCGCGTGCTCGATCTCAACCACTTTTGCTGTCGGGTACTTTTCAAGCTGATGCTGAAGCCTCTGAGCCTTGGCTGTAGGCTTGAGAAAATAGGCCGGCTTGTTGTGGCGGCCGAGCGTGCAGACCGCTGCGGCAACCGCCGAATAGGCATCATTGAACATCCCCATAAATCCGTCGGGGTCCGGCAGAACTGCCAGCCAGAGGCCGTCCTGGTATCTGACTCCGGCGCGAAGATCCTTAGCCTCAGGAACTACTCCAATTCGAAGCCCGGGACCTGATTCCAGTTGCTTCCAGTTGCTCTTGATTGTTGCCGCCGTGTACCGGAATCCGTCCTCATCGGTAAAGAATAGGTCAGTCTTCCATACCTTCTTAATTCGGTCCGCCAGGATGGGTTCCGCTCTGGCGCCTTGTGCAGCAACCGTTACCCATGGGCCGAACCCAAACGGGCGTCCCTGGCCGTCAGGGAGTAGGACTGCACTGTCTCCCGCGTCCTCGACAACGGCATCGAGAAATCCCAGATACTTGGCACGTTCATACCCGAATAGGAGCGACTGAGGCTCCTGCATGTCTTTGTATTTTCTAGACATCCGCCCCATGGCGCGAGCTACTAGCTCAGTAACGCTGGGCTCCGCGCCGACGATAGCTTCGTGGACAGCCCACTCAAACCCGTCGCCTTTCATTCCTTTGTCACGCTCCAGGCGAGCAATTTTGCTGAGCTGCCTCATTGTGACGTCCGATCTGTCACAATTCAGATCAGTGAGATCGTCATGCCCCAATTGGTCCAGTTGGGCGCGAATGATGGACCGTGCCACTGCGTAGAGAGCTCGGCCATACTCGTCTACCGGCTCAGCTTGACTCAGGAAGGTTACGTCACCCATAACGAGATCATAGTTCGGTCATAGCCTGATTGTGATGCTGTTGCCGGAAGAGGGGGAGAGTGAGCGGGTGGGCGTGTACAGCAGCGCCGTACCGCAACCCCTGCAACCGTCCCCGCCTGATACCGCCCCTACCAGGCTCTCAAGCGGCCGATATGGCCGTCGCTGACCGATCCGGCTAGAGCTCCGGAGCCTTCTGACATTTACGGCTGACATCAACGGCGCCGACGAAGGCGTACACCAACAGCCCTGTCCGGCAGTCGCACCAGTCGACTACGACATCGGAAGCCAGCCCGGATCGAACTCCTAAAGGGGGTGTCGCAGGCTTGAATCCCGCCGGAGAAGCCACCACTGATGCAAGGTTTTCCCGATCGAGCGAACCTTTGGATATCATCGCGATTGTTGGAGAACTCTCGAAGCGACTTCTTGCAAATATCAAGCTCCGCTTCGATTGTCTTCTATAGGTCACTCTGCAATGTTGTTGATCTGTTCTTCCTCTTTCGCTCCACTTAATAGATATATGAGTGTTACGCGAAGCATATGGGGATATCGCCACGAACGTGTGAGATTTACGGGTTCAGGTGCCGTCAGCACGCGTCAGCCATCGCAGCTTGCTCTAGTCGTTGGCAGCAGCATGTTGAAGCCGGAGGTGGTGCAGCGAGGCACGCGCGCCTGATCGGTCGGCGCACCCGCCATCGTGGCTGACTGTCGTCGGCTGAGGTTCGTGCCACAACCCTGCCAGATGCAGGGGTCAGCCACGGTCAACACCGGAGTCCTGCAGTCGAGTAGCCGCCCGCTTCCTCGGCCGGCGAAGCCGCAGCTCAGCACGCAGATCACCCAGCCTCTCTCCTAAAGCGGTGCTCCATACCTCCTTCATGGCGAGGGCGGAAGTTGTCGGACTGGTCCCTCGTCCACGCGGCGGCAGAACGAGGTGTACAAGTAGGGCAGAGGGACGGTATGAAGTGCTTCTTGATCCACATGTCCTAGAGGGGGACGCGCATGCTCGGCAGCGGAAGGACCCTGAGCAGCTTCAAGGTCGGAGACAAGGTCACGGTCAAAGCGCCAAGCGACAGGCCCCTGTACCACCATGGGTCACACGGAACCGTCGTCACCATTGGCACCAAACGGGTCCATGTGAAGATGGACAAGGCCGCCTTTGAGAGCCACGACGGAGAGGTCGCGAACTTCCTCCCCGGTGACTTGGAACCTGGGCATGGTGGAACACCCAGAAACTCCGACCGCATGAACGATGCCTTCACCGCCCTAAAGCTCGCAGCCGGCACCGACCTCGTGGCCGTGGCGATGGAAGCTGACATCATCACTGCCGAGCAGGGCGAGCAGATCAAGGCTGCATGGGCCAGCCACCTGCAGAGCTGACGAGCGCAGCCATGCCGCAGCCCAAGTCGCCAGAGTGAGTGGCTAACTGCGTGACAACGCCGACGCACAGCGGCGGACGAACGCGGGGGTCTGCAGATCGTCAGAGCAGGTCGGGGACACGACCGCCCAAGGTAGAAGCCCCACCCAAGTTACTTCGGGACGAAGGGGTCCCGGAGCCAGCGGCAACCGTCCAGACACCTTGGCGTTTAGTGCACGACCGCCAAATTCCACAACCCGTGGTGCTCCGCGGCTTCGTCCCCTAACGTTCATTCATGCTCGCGAGCTAGGGCGGGCACTTCACGTATGGGGGAGAGTGCGTGATTAGAGATCTGATCTTCGTCGAGACGGCGCGTGCGCAGTTCGATGCGTTGCCCAAGCGACACCAGGTCGATGTCGGCGAAGCGTTACTGAAGATCATTCAGGAGAAAAACCGCAGCGGAGTGTGGCGGCATGCAGACAATCGGCGTCTGACGGTCACTTATTCCGTGCACCCAAGCGGCGCGATCGTGGTGAGGGAGATCAACACGGCCCCCGCCAGCCCAGCCAGACGCGGGCAGCCCTATGCGGGCATGGAGATGCGACACGAGGGTGGCGGACGTTGGATCCACATGAATCCTCACGAGGAGTAATTCTCGAACAGCAACCCTTCAGCCGAGGCTTCGGGGCGAAGAAGTCCGTGCCAGACCCGTGCCAGATCGTGCAGGGAACCGCGGGGAACACCGGGGAACCAGTCGACCGCCCACCAGATGCCGACGGCGCTCCGCCACAGGTCAGTGCGGTAGTCGCCCCGAGAAGACCTAAGCTTCCCAAGCTGAGGGCTCGGGCGCTGCGGTCATGGGCCAGCCGTTCCAAGGTGCTCTGGTCAACGGCCACGTGGCTGAGGCCGACGGGGGTGCGGCGAGACATACGCGTGCCTAGTCGGTCGGCTCGCCCGCCGGCGTGGCCGACTGTCGTCGGCTGAGGTTCAGACGAAGTGAATCGAAGGTGCCAGCCGTCAGCCGGGCGCGGCTAGCTGGGCCGTCCGAGGCCGCTCACCAGTGGCCAAAGACGACCGACGACGACCACCAGACGCACGAGCCCACCGCCTCCGACCAGCGAAAAACCAGCTCATCAAGATCCCCGGCAAGACCGGCGCAAGAAGAAGTAAGCAGCCTTGTCCACGTCCCCCTGCCTACGGCTTTCCGACAGGCAGGGGGCGTTTCCTGCAGCCAGGACTGTCCCCGGAACGCTGTCAGTCCGCGCTGGTCCGCGCGTCCGGGCGGGAGGCGAGGGTCGTGGAGACGATCGAGCCGGACGAAGCCGCGACATCCGCCACGAATCGCCGGCGTCCGACGCCGAGGCGTCGCAGCCCCGGGCCGTGGTCGGCGGCGACGGCGAGGGAGACCGCGAGCAGGAGGAGACGCCACAGGGCCATCACCGGGCGGCGCGTCGCGCGGGGCAACTCTGCCAGGGAGGCGTGCAGCCGCTCGCAGTGGAACGGGACGTGGCGCTGCTCGTCGGAGAGGATCCGTCCCGCCACTTCCGAGGTGAGCGGGTCGTCGGTGCCGTCGCGCAGGGCGCGGTAATAGCGCAGTGCCACCACTTCCGCGATCATCAGCACCAGCAGTTCCGTGCGTAGGCCCATGAGCCGGCGCAGCCGTACGAAGGCCGTGTCGCTCCAGTGCCCGGGCAGTGTCGGTAGGTGTCCCGCGGCCAGGAGCCGGGCGAGCAGACGGGCGTGGTTCTGCTCCTCGGCGACGAAGAGCCGGACCGCCCGCGCGTAGTCGCCGTCGCCGGCCTCGTCCGCCTTGCCGATGAGGTTGGCGCCGTCGCCGTCCTCGCCGACCTGGAAGCGCTGGATGCCGGCCCACACCTCCGGGGGCAACGTCGCGCCCTGCTCCCAGTCCGGGTCGCCCTGGGCACTCCTGCGTTCGCGTTCCTCCTCGAACCGCCTTGTCCATGCGGCGAAGCCGTCCGTGTGCACCCGGTCTCCCCTCCCGGGGCGCGACCACCGTGCCCCGGGGAACAACGACGCCGGCGGACAGCGAACCGTTCCCCCGCTGCCCGGCGTCGGGCACCTCACCGGTTCACACACCGACCGGACGAGGCCGAACGGTTCCTTCCCGAAAGGGTCCTGGGTTCTCGTGGGGGGTGTCTGGTGACGCCGGTCGACGAGGGGGACCGGTGCGCGAGCGGCCTGCACGACGACCGGGTCGACTGACGGAACGCCTGCGGCGGTCTCCCCGAGGCTCTTCGCGGACTGCGGCTCGAAGGCCTTCGTTCCCGGTCGGCGCGGCTGAACTCGTCTCAGTTTCCTTTTCCTTCTCGTCCGGGGAAGTGCCGGAGGAGACCCCCGGGGGGGTAGGGACGAGGTCGTCGCCGGAAGCGGGCCCCACACGGAGGTGTGGGCCGCCGGGTGTCGTGCTCGTTCCCTCTCGGGCAACCTTCGCGGGCGCCGTGCGGTCTTGTCCGGTGCCGGGGCCGGGGCGGTGCCCTTGCCGGCGGGTGGGCGCAGGAGCGGAGGACGACTTGTCGAGTGTCCGGGAGCGAGGGTGGGGATGACGGATCCGAAGACCGTGGTGACCTGGGTCGACGTGCGCGACGGACTGCCCCGGAGCGGTATACCGGTGGCGGCGGCCATCACGGGCCGGTATCCGGCCGACAGTGCCGCCGAGTCCGGTTCCGGTTCCGATGCGGCGTCGGGTGAGGAGTTCTGGCTGGTGAGGCCGATGTACTTCACGTCCCGGCACTGGGGTGAGGACGGGACGGAGCACAGGGACTGCTTCGTCGACTCCGACGGGGTCGTCCGTCTGCCGTACGGCCTCGCCAGTGAGGAGACCGTGACCCACTGGGCCGAGCTGCCCGTCCTGCCGGGCGGGACGACGCGCATGGTCTTCGGGGAGGACGTACAGCCGGCTCTGCGGAACGCGTGGGGGACTCGTCCCCCTGCCTGACCCGTCGGCTCACCCGGACGCTCGAGCCCGTCTCCTCCGTGCCGGGCCGGCACCGGCCGACCCGGGCCCGCCCAGGCCGCGACGCGCGGTCCGGAACCCTTCCGGACAGAAGACGGCCGCAAGGGTTCCTACGGTCGGATCATGACGCAGACGCACGCACAGAAGCAGCCGCAGAAGATCCTCGTCACCGGTGCCACCGGCACCGTCGGTCGTCAGGTGGTCGCCGAACTGCTCGCCCGCGGGCACGCGGTGCGCGCCCTCACCCGGGAGCCGTCGCGGGCCTCCCTTCCGGCGGACGTCGAGGTCGTCCGGGGTGACCTGACCGAGCCCTACGGTATGGCCCAGGCCCTGGAGGGGGTCACCGGGCTCCATCTGATCACCTTCGGGGACGCCTTCTTCACCCCGCTGGAGACCGGGCCGCGCATCCTGGAGCTGGCCCGCGCAGCGGGCGTACGGCGGGTCACCGTGCTGCACGGCGGCGGGGAGACCCCTCTGGAGGACGCCGTGCGAGCCGACGGCGGGGTGGACTGGACCGTGCTGATGCCGGTCGAGTTCATGGCCAACGCCCTGGAGTGGGCGGACGGGATCGCGGCGGCGGACGAGGTCCGCGAACCGTTCGTCTCCCGGCTGAGCGCCATGGTCCACGAGGGCGACATCGGCGCCGTCGCCGCGGTCGCGCTCACCGAAGAGGGGCACGGCGGCCGGGAGTACGTGATCACCGGTCCCGAGGTGCTGACCGTCGGCGACAAGGTGGCGGCGATCGCCGCCGCCCGCGGCCGGGACATCGCCCTGGTGGAGCTGAGCGAGGAGGAGGCCGTCGCGCGGTGGCGGGCGGCGGGCCACTCCGAGGAGGTGATCGGCTTCCTGCTCCACGTGTACGGGAACACCCCCGAGGCGGGCCGTACGGTCACCGGCACCGTCGAGGAGGTCACCGGCCGCCCGGCCCGCTCCTTCGCCCGGTGGGCCGCGGAGCACGCGGACGCCTTCAAGGCGTAGGCCCCCCGTCCGCCCTCGTTCGCCTCCGTCCGTCCTCGTTCGCTTCCGTCCGTCCTCGCTCTCCTCCGTCCGGTCCGTTCGCCTCCGCCCGTCCGCCTGTCTCCGGCCGATCGGCCGCCGATAACGGCACAGTGAGGGCATGAACACGGACGGCGGGAACCTCTTGGCCCGGGGACACGTGGCGACCAGGCTGCCGGCTCAGGACCTGGACCGGGCACGGCGCTTCTACTCCGAGAAGCTCGGTCTGGAGCCGGTCGACGAACGGCCGGGCGGGCTGCTGTACCGGTGTGGCGGTACGGAGTTCGCCGTGTTCCGGTCGGCGGGTGCCTCGCCCGGGACCTTCACCCAGATGGGGTGGCAGGTCGACGACGTCGAAGCGGTCGTGTCGGAGCTGAGGCGGCGCGGCGTGGTGTTCGAGGTGGTCGACCTGCCGGGGTTCCGGACGGAGGACGGGATCGCCGAGATCGAGGGCAACTATCCGAGCAAGGGCGCCCGGGGTGAACGCGCCGCCTGGTTCCGTGACAGCGAGGGGAACCTGCTGGGCATCGGCGAGCCGGTCACATGACCGCGTCCACGACAACCGTCCCGGCCGGGGCCGGTCACCGCTGACACCGGTGCGTCCCGTCGGGCGCCGCCTCCGCCCGGGGTGAACGGGTCATCCGATGAGCGGGTCCCGGACGGGCCTCACCGTTCGCCTCGGGAACGCCGCAACTCCACATGTCTCGCATTTTATGACCATGCGTTAGATCACTCTTACGCCCCGTTACTTCACCGGGTGCCGAGGGGATACCTGCATCACAGTGGCCCCACGCGAAAGCCCACCGATCCCTGCGCAGGCTTCCCGGCAGGAGCAGCGATCCGTGGGGCGGGCACCCAGGAGGTACTGCCATGAGTGTGACCTCAGCGAACCCATCTTCCCTCCCCCGACTGCGGGACCGGGCGGCCGTCCTCGTCGTCATCGTGGTCGTGGTCGTCTACTTCCCCGCCACACAGATCCAGGACGTTCTGACCCATCTGATCGCGCTGTCGGCGGTCCTGGTCTGCGGCTCCGCGGTGAACGCGGTGTCGCCACGGAGGCCGCGGACGACGGCGTGACCGTCGGCCGGGCCCGATTAGGCCCTCCCGGCCTCCCTCCTTCGGAAGCCGGGAAGGCCATTCATGTCCCCGATGTGCCCGATGAGGGTGTCCCACCGGATGGTGGAGGGGGATCTCCGTGGTCCCGGTGGCGTGGGGTGGGGGCGGACGCCTTGCCGGAAACCGTGAACAGTCGGCGGACATGTGTCATGTGAACGCTCATATGAGCAGCATCAGGACAGTATCGGCCGAAGTGCTCACGCCTTCGGGACGGTGCGCCCTCCCCGGGGCGCGGGCGGGCGCCCCGACACCGCACACGTCGCGACCGCGCCCCGCGGGCGGCCGAGGAGAACCGCCCGCACGAACAGCCGACCGCCCCCGGCACGGTCCGGTTGCGCGGTCTTCCGGACCGGCGACCCGGCCGCACCACGGGTGGGGTCCGGCTTCCTCCCCTGCGGGGCCGGCTCGTCCTGTCTACGCGTCGCCTCCATGCTCGACATGCCCCTGACCGACTGGCACAGGTGCCACCGGACGGACCGCGGTGAAGTCCTGGAACTCGTCACGGGTGGCGGAGAGCAACAGCAGCCACTCGTCGCAGCCCTGCCACGGATGGAGGTCGCCGGCGCCTCCGCGCACCACCCGCGGTCCGTCCCCGGTGCGGGGGCGCGCGTCCACCGGCGCGTCCGTGAAATGCGGAATCCACACGTCGGCGCAGACTTCGTTCGCCGACCCCATCGCCGCCAGCCCGAAGGCGTTCTCGGCCGCGGCGGTGCGCGCCTCGTCGGCGAAGTCGTCGAGCACCTGGTCCTCGTCCGGCCTCCCGTCTCCGCGGAAGGTCAAGGTGGTCGTGCCCGCCCGGGCCGCGTACTCCCACTCCGCCTCGCTGGGCAGCCGGAAGGGGAACGTCCCCAGCAGGTCGTCCAGGTCGTCCTCGAACCGGGCCGGGCACGAAGCCGAGTCGGCGAAGCCGTCCTCGTACTCGGGTAGCCAGTGCCGTACTTGCGCCACCGTGAGCGGATGCCGGGCGATCAGGAACGGCTCGACCCGCACTTCTCGCACCGGCCGGGCCCGG
>NZ_LIRG01000255.1 GCF_001419695.1 Streptomyces prasinopilosus | reverse complement strand
CGCCGCGGCGCCGGAACAGCCGAGCGGCTGGCGGCCGTGGCGCTTCCGGATGTCCAACGACGTCTGGGGCACCCCCTCCGTCGCCGGGGACCTCGTCTACGTCACCTCCTTCGAGGTGCACGCCCTCGACGTGGCCACCGGACGGCGCCGCTTCAAGACCCGGGACGTCGCCTGGTCGATGGCGGTCGCCGACGGCCTGATCCACGCCTCCGACGGCCCCACCCTGTTCGCCCTGGACGCCCGCGAGGGCGGCGACCTGTGGCGGCTGTCCACGGACGCCTGGGTGTACTCCCTGCGGGCCGACCGCGGCACCGTCGTCACCGGCACCCGCGGCGGCGGCGTGCAGGGCTGGGAGGCGTCCACCGGCCGGAAGCTGTGGGAGGTCACCGGCTGCCAGACCGACTTCGAGACCCCGGAGGCCGGCCCCGCCGTCCACGACGGCACGGTCTACGTCTGGCGGGACGCCCGCCTGCGCGCCCTGGACGCGCGCACGGGCGACGAGCGCTGGTCGTACCCCATCGGCGACGCGGCCTCCTGCGGGGGCGTCCCCATCCGCCTCACCCCCGCGCCCGACGGGCACGTGTACGTCTCCGCCGGCACCCGCGTCCTCGCCCTGGACATCGTCGGCGGGCACGTCCGCTGGCACTTCGAGGCCCCCGCCGTCTTCCTCTCGCCGCCCGTCTTCGTGCCCGGCCCGGCCGTCACCGGCGGCGGCGTGTACCTCGCCGACTACCTCGGCACCGTCTACGCCCTCGACGCCACCGACGGCCGCGACCGCTGGCGCATCGCCACCGAGGCCCGTTCCTCGGTGGAGCCGGTCCTGGTCGCCGCCGGGCACGTCCACGTCGGCAGCGGGAAGGGCCTCTACACCCTGGACGCCGTCACCGGCACGCCCAAGTGGCGCTTCCAGGCCGGCGGCGACATCGTCGGCGCGCCCGCGGTCGCCGAGGGCAGGATCCACTTCGGCTCCACCGACCACCTCCTGTACACCCTGAAGGCCGACGACGGCCGGCTGAGGTGGAAGCTCGCGACCGGCGGCGAGATCACCGGCTCCCCGGTCGTCCGGGACGGGGTCGTCTACGCCTGCAGCAAGGACCGCTGCGTCTACGCCCTGGACGCGGAGAAGGGGACGGGGACGGCGCGCACGGCGTGACGGGGCGGCGGCGGGCGGGCCCTCCGGGGCCTCCGTCCGCGCCCCCCGGCCGGTACGCCCCGGCCACCCGCCGGCCCCGGCACCGGACGGACGGGGGCCACCCCCCTCGGGACGGCCCCCGTCCGTCCGGCGCCGGGCATGCGCAGGGGCCGCGACGGCTCCCCCTTCGCGCCGTCGCGGCCCCTGCGTTCCCCCGTGTGGTGCGGCTCCCGCCTACCGGGCCGGCTCGGTGGGCTCCGACTTGGTGGGGGCGTCCTCGGTCTTCAGCGGCTCGCCCGTGGCGTGGATGTCGCCCTGGGTGGTGGCGCCGCCGTTCCCGGCCTTGGAGTCGAGTGGCTCCGACGTGGCGTGGATGTCACCCAGCGGCTTGACGACCTGCTCGTCGCTCATGATTCTTCCTGCTCCCCTGTGAGGTGTTCCTGTCGTCCGGCCCGTCCGGGCGCTCCCCCGAGGGCGACCGGACGGGCCGTTCCGGCCGCCCGGCCCCCGGGGCCCCCGCTCGGATCGTGCCGGGCTCGCGCTCCCCCGGATCCGGCCCGATCCAAACGAAGGCCCCGACGGGCCTGTGGTGCGGCCTCTCCCGACGACCCGCCTGCCCCCCGACGCGACGGATCGACGGGCACCACCATCGCGCCCGGCGATAAACGAACGATGAACGCCGTGGCAACGGGCCCCTCGGTCCCCCCGGAGGGCGCCGGCGGGCCCCGCCGCGCCGCCCCTCAGGCGGCCTCGCCGACCGGTGCCAGCAGCGCCCGCACCGTCGCCGCCTCCGGTGCCTCCAGCGCCTCGTAGATGCGGACCGCCTCCTCCCAGCAGACGCGGGCGCGCCCCGTGTGGCCGACGCCGGTGAGGGCGTGTCCCAGCACCGTCAGGACGTTGCCGCGCCGCCACTGCCCGCCGATGCCGCGCAGCACCGTCAGCGCCGTCTCGGCGTTCGCCGCGGCCTGGGCGTACCGCCGGCCGGCGATGTCGACCTCCGCCAGGCGGAACAGGGTCATGCCCTCCCACAGCCGCTGCCGGCTGTCGCGGAAGACCTCCAGCGCCTCCAGGAGCCGGTCGGCCGCCTCGACGAGCCGGCGGCTCTGGGTGAGCGCCATGCCGAGGGCGTAGCGGCCGTTCGCGCCGCGCAGGGAGTTGCCCATGGCGTCGTAGATCTCCATGCCCTCCTGGGCGAGCGCCACGGCGCTGCCGGTGCCGCCGGCGGCGAGCCGGACCCGCGAGAGGTTGCAGAGCGCGCTGGCCTCACCGGGGCGGTCGCCCAGCGTCCGGAAGTGCGCCAGGGCCCGGGTCAGGTGCTCCTCGCCGGCCTCGGTGCGGCCCTGGTAGAGGGCGATCACGCCGCGGGCGTTGTGGGCCCAGCACACGGGCAGCAGGTCGTCGGCCCGCCGCGCGAGACGGACGACCCGCTCGGCCTCCTCGTCGGCCAGGTCGAACCGGCCGCCGTCCAGGTGCGCGTGCGCCAGGGTCATCAGCGCCCGCGCCTCGACCCGTGCGACCCCCGCCTTCCGGGCGGCCTCGTGCAGGGTCCGCGCGGTGGCCTCGTACTCCTTGGAGTTGGCCCCCGACTCCGACAGGTCCACGGCGGTCCACAGCAGGTCGACGCTCCGGCGCAGCATGTCCGGCGGGCCGGCGCACTGGCGGGCGAAGGACAGCAGGCAGCTCGCCTCGGTGTAGAGCCAGTCCCGCGCCGCCTCGCGGTCGGGGAAGCACAGCCCGGGGTGGTCGGTGGCGGCCAGGTGGTCGGCCAGCCGGTCCCCGGGCCGCTCGATCGCGTACACGCCGGCGGCCGTCGCCAGGTAGAAGTCGAGCAGGCGGGACAGGGCGGCGGCGCGCTCGCCCGGGGGCTGCTCGTCGCGTTCGGCGCAGGCCCGGGCGTAGAGCCGGACCAGGTCGTGGAGGCGGTAGCGGCCGGGCGCGGCGGACTCCAGCAGGGAGGCGTCCACCAGGGACTCCAGCAGGTCCTCCGCGTCGGGTGCCGGGAGATCCAGGACGGCCGAGGCCGCCGCCAGGGAGATGTCGGGGCCGTCGGCCAGGCCGAGCAGGCGGAAGGCGCGGGCCTGGGCGGGCTCCAGCTGGCCGTAGCCGAGTTCGAAGGTGGCCTTCACCGCGAGGTCGCCGGCCCGCAGTTCGTCCAGGCGGCTGCGCTCGTCGGCGAGCTTGGCCGCCAGCACGGACACCGTCCAGGTGCGGCGGGCCGCGAGGCGGGAGGCCGCGATGCGGATGGCCAGCGGGAGGAAACCGCACGCGGCCACGACGTCCAGGGCCGCCGTGCGCTCCGACGCGACCCGTTCCTCGCCCACGATCCTCGTGAACAGGGCCAGCGCCTCGTCCGGGGACATCACGTCCAGGTCGACCAGATGGGCGCCGGCCAGGTCCACCATCCGCACCCGGGACGTCACCAGCGCCGCGCAGCCCTCCGTGCCCGGCAGCAGGGGCCGCACCTGGGCCGCGTCGCGCGCGTTGTCCAGCAGCACCAGCACCCGGCGGCCGTCCAGCAGCGACCGGTACAGCGCCGCCCGCTCCTCCAGCGAGTCCGGCACGGCGGAGTCCGGTGTGCCCAGGGCCCGCAGGAAGGAACCGAGGACCGTCTCCGGCTCGGCGGCCCGGGAGCCCGCGCCCTGGAGGTCGACGTACAGCTGGCCGTCGGGGAACACGGTCCGCGCCTGGTGGGCGACGTGCACGGCGAGGGTCGTCTTGCCGACGCCGCCTATCCCGGCCACCGCGGACACCGCCATCACCCGGCCCTCGGCCGAGGCGAGGATCGCGCCGAGCTCGCGCACGAAGGACGCGCGGCCGGTGAAGTCGGGCACGGTGGCCGGAAGCTGGGCGGGCCGGGCCGGGGCGGCCGCCGGTGCGGGCGGCGCGGGGGAGGAGGGCTCCGCCAGCCGCGGGTCCGCCCGCAGGATGCGCTGGTGCAGCTCCTGGAGACCGGGGCGCGGGTCCACGCCCAGCTCGTCGGCGAGCAGGCGGCGGGTGTCCGCGTACACCGCCAGCGCCTCCGCCTGGCGTCCGCTGCGGTACAGCGCCAGCATCAGCAGCTCGCGCAGGCGTTCGCGCAGCGGGTGCGCCGCCGTGAGCGCCGTCAGCTCCGAGACGGCCTCCGCGTGGCAGCCCTGCTCCAGGTCCATGTCCAGCCGGGTCTCGGAGAGCTGGAGCCGCCACTCCTCCAGCCGCACCCGCTGCGCCAGGGCGTACGGGCCCGGTACGCCCGCCAGCGTCTCGCCGTCCCACAGCGCGAGGGCGCGGTCCAGGAGCGTGCGGGACGCGCACAGGTCCCCGGCGTTCTTCGCCCGTTCGGCGTCGGCGGCCAGCCCCTGAGCCACCGCGACGTCCAGCGCGTCCCCGTCCGTCCCGCGCACCGCGTACCCGCCGGACTCGCTGACCAGGACGCCGGGCCCCAGCGCCTTCCGCAGCCGGGACGCGTACGTGCGGACCGCCGCCAGGGCCCGCGAGGGGGGTTCCCCGCCCCACAGGGCGTCGATCAGCTCGGCCGCCGTCGCCGTACGGCCCCCGCGGAGCAACAGGGCGGCGAGCAGGGCGCGTTGCTGCGGGCTGCCGGTGCCGACGGGTTCGCCGTCGCGCCAGGCGCGCACCGGGCCGAGCACGCTGAAGCGCAGCACCGGCGGCTCCGGCGACTCCAACGGCTCCGGTTCCACCGGCGACTTCGGTCCCACCGGTGACTTCGGCGGTGCCGGCCGCTCCGCCGGCGAACCGGGACGCCGCTGCTCCGGCACTCGCGGTGCACCGTCCATGCAGTCCCCCTATGCATCCTCAACAACCCCGCCAGTCTGCCTTGTTCGTGACGGATGCGGCAGCCGTGCGAGACCGCGATCACATGGGCGCGCGCACGGTCCACAAGACCCCCACACGTTCTGCGCACCCGTGTGCGCGGACGTCATGCGGGGAGGCGGCGACCCGCGCGCACCGCCGCCGCGACGGGTCCGCCCCCGTCCGCCCCCTCCGACGGCTCCGTATCCTCCGGCGGTTCCGCCC
>NZ_LIRG01000254.1:155-1284 GCF_001419695.1 Streptomyces prasinopilosus | reverse complement strand
CGTACCCGTAGGCCCACTCGAAGTTGTCCATCAGGGACCACAGGTAGTAGCCGCGCACGTCCGCGCCGTCGGTGATGGCCCGGCGGACCGCGGAGAGGTGGCCGTGCAGGTAGGCGACGCGCTCCGGGTCGTGCACCGCGCCGTCGGCGCCGGGCTTGTCGTCGAAGGCCGCGCCGTTCTCGGTGATGTAGAGCGGCAGGCCGGGCGCCTCGCGGGTGCAGCGCATGATCAGGTCGTACAGGCCCGTCGGGTCGACGGACCAGCCCATCGCGGTCTGCTCGCCCGGGGACTGGTGGAAGGCGACGTCCTCCGTGGCGGGCCACGGCGAGTGCTCGCTCTCCCCGTGACCGTCGGCCCGCGGGCCCTTCGCGTCCGGGTCCGCCGCCGACACCAGGGTGGGCGTGTAGTAGTTGAGGCCCAGCGCGTCCAGCGGCTGGTGGATCAGCTCCAGGTCGCCGTCCTGGACGAACGACCAGTCGGTGAGCGAGGAGGTCGCCTCCAGTAGCGTCTTCGGGTAGGCGCCGTGCAGGATCGGGCCGTGGAAGATGCCGCCGGACAGGTCGTCGATCTTGCGCGCCGCCGCCAGGTCCGCCGGGTCGTCCGGGGAGAGGGGCCGCACCACCGACGTGTTGAGGCTGAGCGCGACGGAGTTGCGGGCCGGCATCACCGACCGCAGGGCCTTGGTGCCCAGCCCGTGGGCCAGGTTCAGGTGGTGGGCGGCCCGCAGCGAGGCCGCCGGGTCGGTGCGGCCGGGCGCGTGCACGCCGGACGCGTAGCCCAGGAAGGCGCTGCACCACGGCTCGTTGAGCGTGATCCAGTGCTCCACCCGGTCGCCGAGCGCCTCGCCGACGATCTGCGCGTACTCGGCGAAACGGTAGGCGGTGTCGCGCTCCGGCCAGCCGCCCGCGTCCTCCAGCTCCTGCGGCAGGTCCCAGTGGTAGAGGGTGACGGCCGGCTTGATGCCGTGCTCCAGCAGCTCGTCGACCAGCTTGCGGTAGAAGTCCAGGCCGCGCTGCACGGCCGGGCCGCGGCCGGTCGGCTGCACCCGGGGCCAGGAGACGGAGAAGCGGTAGGCGCCCAGGCCCAGCTCCGCCATCATCGCCACGTCGTCGCGGTAGCGGTGGTAGTG
>NZ_LIRG01000254.1:0-150 GCF_001419695.1 Streptomyces prasinopilosus | reverse complement strand
TCGCGGAGCCCCAGAGGAAGGCGGGGGGGAAGGCCGCCGGGGTCACCGGCGTTGCGGAGTCAGACATGGAAGCGCTCCCATAGGCGGTCGTGGAGGACCTGCGAGTCGGAGTGGGTAGGGGGAGTAGGGGAGAAGAGGGCGGAAAAGGGG
>NZ_LIRG01000253.1 GCF_001419695.1 Streptomyces prasinopilosus | reverse complement strand
ATGCGCCCCGGCGCATCACGCCCTTGAGGGTGAAGTCCGCGTCGAGGACCACCAGGTCGGCGTCCTTCCCGGGTTCCAGGGAACCGATCCTGTCGTCCAGGCCCAGCAGCCGGGCCGGGTTGGCGGACAGGGCCGCGACCGCGTGCTCGACCGGCAGCCCGTCGACGGTCACCGCCCGCTTGAGGGCGCGGTCCAGGGTGAGCGTCGAGCCCGCGATGGAGCCGCCCTCCACCAGCCGGGCCACCCCGTCCGCCACCTCGACCTCCAGCGGGCCGAGCAGGTAGCGGCCGTCGCCGAAACCGGCCGCGTCCATCGCGTCCGTGACGAACGCCACCCGCCCGGGGCCCGCGTGGTGGAACGCCAGCCGGAGGGCGGCCGGGTGCAGATGGGTGCCGTCGTTGATCAGCTCGACCGTGACCCGCTCGTCCTCCAGCAGGGCGGTGACCGGACCGGGGGCGCGGTGGCCGAGCGCCGGCATCGCGTTGAACAGGTGGGTGGCGACCGTGGCGCCCGCGTCGATGGCCGCCACGGTCTGCTCGTACGTCGCGTCGGTGTGGCCGACGGCCGCGATCACCCCGTGTTCGGCGAGCAGGCGTACGGAGTCGAGGCCGCCGGGCAGTTCGGTGGCGAGGGTGACCATCCTCGCGTGGCCGCGCGCCGCGTCGACCAGCTTGCGGACCTCCGCCGGGTCGGGGTCGCGCAGCAGTGCCTCGGAGTGCGCGCCCTTGCGGCACGGCGAGATGAACGGGCCCTCGAAGTGGATGCCGGCGATGTCGCCCTGCTCGGCGAGTTCCGCCAGCAGGCCCGCGCGCCGGGCGAGGACGTCCAGGTCGCCGGTGACGGTCGAGGCGACCAGGGTGGTGGTGCCGTGCAGGCGGTGGGTGTGGACGCCCCTGAGGACCTCCTCGGCCGTCCCGGAGGGGAAGGACGCGCCGCCCCCGCCGTGGTTGTGGAGGTCGACGAAACCGGGCAGCAGCCAGTGCCCGGTCAGGTCGAGCGTCTCGACGGCGTCCGGAGGGCCGGCGGGAGCGGGCGCGGTGCCGGAGGGGACGTCCGCGGGGGCCGCGGCGACGATCCGGGTGCCCTCCACGGTCACGCGGCCGTCGTCCACGGTCCCGGTGGGCAGTACCACCCGGGCACCGGTGAGAACCTTGGTGGGGGCCATCAGGCGGTTACCTCCGAGGGGTCAGTGCTGGTGAGGAGATCCCGGGCGAGGAGTCCCGCGCCCAGGCATCCGGCGGTGTCCCCGAGGGCCGCGGGGACCAGGGACGGCGGTTTCTGGAAGGTGATCCGCCGCCGGACGGCCTCCCGCAGCGGTGCGAACAGGGTTTCTCCCGCCTCGGCCAGCCCGCCCCCGATGATCAGCGTGCGGGGGTCCAGCAGGGTGAGCGCGGTGACCAGCCCGTCGGCGAGGGCCTCGACCGCCTCCTGCCAGACCTTCCGGGCCCGGGCGTCGCCCGAGGCCACGGCCCGGGCGCAGTGGGCCGCGTCCGCGTCCGGGTCGCCGCAGAGGGCCGCCCACGCCCCGCCGACCGCCGCCGCGGACGCGTACCGCTCCAGGCAGCCGCGCTGACCGCACGGGCAGGCGGCTCCCCCGGGCCGTACGACGATGTGGCCGATCTCGCCCGCGGAGCCGTGCGCGCCCGCCTCCACCCGGCCGTCGACGCCGATGGCGCCCGCGATGCCGGTGCCCAGCGCCACGAACAGGAACCGGTCGGCGCCCCGGCCCGCCCCGACACGGCCCTCGGCGAGCCCGCCGGTGCGGACGTCGTGGCCGAGGGCGACCGGGATGCCGCCGAGCCGCTCCGCGAGCAGCGCGCGCAGCGGGAGGTCGCGCCAGCCGAGGTTGGCGGAGTAGACGGCGACGCCCCGCGCCTCGTCGACGAGGCCGGGGACGGCGAGGCCGGCGGCGGACGCGGGCCCGCCGAACCGCTCGGTGCCGTGGGCGAGGAGACCGGCGGCGAAGTCCAGGATCCCGGCGGCGACCGCGTCCGGACCGCGCTCGCGCGCGGTGGCCCGGCGGGCCCGGTGCAGCAGCGTGCCGTCCGCTCCGATCAGGGCGGCCTTCATCCCGGTGCCGCCCACGTCGAGGGCGATGACATGTTCCACGGGGGACAGTGTGACCCCGGGACCCGCAAGAGGTCTAGTCCACTTACGTGGTGTAGACCTTGATCCGATTATCGGAATCCTTGGGAACGGATGGCGCGGAGCGCCGGAGTTGGGGCAGGAAGCAGTGCAGCGGCGGAGCTTGGCAAGGACGATCGCGGCGGTGTCCGCCCTGGGCCTGACGGGAGTCCTCGGCGGATGCGGTCTCGGCGGGGACTCCTCCGACGTCACCCTGGAACTGATCGCCGCCGACTACGGCACCGGCGCGGACGACAGCTCGGAGAAGTACTGGACCGCCCTGACGGAGGAGTACGAGGCCGAGCACCCGGGCGTGAGGATCGACGTCACCGTCCACTCCTGGAACGACGTCGACCGCGAGGTCAGGGAGAGGGTCGACGCGGGCGACCCGCCGGACATGGCCCAGATCGGGGCGTACGCCGACTACGCGGCCGACGGACTGCTCTACAAGGCCGACGACGTGCTCTCCATCCCCGTCCAGGCCGACTTCGTCTCGTCGCTGGCCACCGCGGGCCAGCTCGGCGGCGTGCAGTACGGCATGCCGTTCGCCGCCTCCACGCGCGTGCTGTTCTACAACAAGACCCTGTTCGAGGACGCCGGCCTCACCCCGCCCACCACCTGGGCCGAACTCGCCGCGAACGCCGAGGTGCTGAAGGAGGAGGGCGTGAAGTACCCCTACGCCCTGCCCCTCGGCCCGGAGGAGGCGCAGGCCGAGACCATGCAGTGGCTGCTCAGCGGCGGGGGCGGCTACACCGACAGCATGGGCACCTACGGCTTCGACTCCGCGCAGAACGTCAGGACCGTCACCTGGCTGAAGGACGAGCTGGTCGGCAAGGGCCTGACCGGACCCGTCGCACCCGGCGAACTCGACCGGGCCGACGCGTTCGCCGCGTTCGCCGCCGGCGACGTCGGCATGCTGAACGGTCATCCGTCGCTGATCGGCATGGCCGGGCGGAAGGGCGTCGAGTTCGGCACCGTGCCGACGCCGGGGGCCTCCGGCGCGAGCCGGGCCACCCTCGGCGTCACCGACTGGATGACGGCCTTCAAGAAGAGCGGCCACCGCGACGAGATCGGCGACTTCCTCGACTTCGTCTACGGCGAGGACCGGGTGCTCGACTTCTCCCGCGACTACGACCTCCTGCCGGTCACCACCTCCGCGTCCCGCGCGATGGGCCGCTCCGCGCAGGACGAGCCGCTCCGGCCCTTCCTCGACCAGCTGCCGACCGCGGAGCTCTACCCGGTCGGCAAGACCTCCTGGGCCGACGTCAACGCGGAGATCAAGCAGCGGATCGGCAAGGCCGTGTCCCCGAACGGCAGCCCCGAGGACGTGCTGGGCCGGCTCCAGGCGACCGCCGTCCGCGCGGAGAGCGCGCGGTAGGCACCGGGGCACCGCCCCCGCTCCCCGGCGCCCTTGCCGTCCGGCTGTCGGCGGCGGGGGCTACCGTGCGGGTATGGACCAGGGCCCGGACACGGACGAGGAGCGGGACGAGGAGCGGGGAGGGCTGGGACGGCGCGAACGGGACGTCCTCGCGCTGGAGCGCCGCGGCTTTTCCGGCCCCGGCGCGAAGGAGCGGGCGATCCGCGAGGAACTGGGCCTGGCCCCGGTGCGCTACTACCAGCTCCTCAACGCCCTGCTCGACGACCCCCGCGCCCTGGCCCACGACCCGGTCACCGTGAACCGGCTCCGGCGCGTCCGGGAGGCCCGCCGCGCGGAACGCTGAACGCGGCCGCCCCGCGCGGCGGGCCGGCCGCCGCGGGCCGGCCGCTCAGTCCGTGCGCGGGTCCAGGGCGCGCGCCAGCGCCCCGAGCAGGTGGACGACGCCCTCGGGGCCGTCGACCACCACGTCCGCGCGCTCCCGCAGCTCCGCGACCTCGTCGCTGCCGCTGCACACCAGCACCCCGGGCACACCGTCCGAGCGGAGTGCGTCGACGGCGGCGTAGGCGGGCAGGTCGCCCAGGTCGTCCCCCGCGTAGAGGACGGAGCCGGCGCCGATCTCGCGGGCGTACTCCGCCAGGGCGACCCCCTTGTCCATGCCCGGCGGACGCAGCTCCAGGACCATGCGGCCGGGCTCGACGACCAGCCCGTGCCGGTGCGCCAGGTCGGTCAGCGGCCCGCGCAGCGCCTCCAGGGCGGCCTGGGGGTCGGCGGCCCTGCGGGTGTGGACGGCCACCGCGCGGCCCTTCTCCTCGGTCCAGGTGCCCTCCGGCGCGCCGGCCCGTCCGAGCACCTCCGGCAGTTCCGCGCGGACGGCGTCGACCCCGGGGTGCGGGGCGGGCGCGGTGATCTCACCGGTGGCGGCGTCCCAGCGCTCGGTGCCGTAGTGGCCGAGGACGACGAGGTGCTCCAGGCCGGGGACGTCCGCGAAGCCGCCGTGCCGCACCGCGACCGCGGGCGGCCGGCCGGTGACCACCGCCACGGAGGCCACCCTCGGGGCGAGCGCGGCGAGCGCGCCCACCGCGCCGGGATGGGCGCGGGCCTGCTCGGGGTCGGGCACGATCGGCGAGAGCGTCCCGTCGAAGTCGAGGGCGATCAGCGCCTTCCCCGGCCGCGCGAGCAGCGCGTCGAGCCCGTCCCGGCCGGCCCGCGTGGCGGGCACCGGCAGGGGGGCGGGGGCGCCGGCGGCACCGGCGTCGGGGGACGTGGCGTTCGGGTCCGTGGAATCGGTAGAGCTGCCCATACCGCCAACCTATCCACGCCCGCCCGTCCGCACGCATACCTGTCCGGCCGTTCAGGGACGGACGGGGAGCCCGGGAGGCGGACGGGCGGGCGAAGGAGAGGGGGAAGCGGACGGGCGGCCCGGCAGGGAGCGGCCGGTCCTAGCTGCCGTGCCGCAGCTCCCGCAGCGCGTTCAGCTGGTCCAGGAACCACCGCTGCGGCGGCAGCGCCGTCGCCGCCGCGGCCAGGCGCTCGGCGCGCCCGGTCCGCTCCTCCGGGCTCATCGCGAGCCCCTCGTGCAGGGCCCGCGCCGTGTCGACCACGTCGTACGGGTTGACGGCGATCGCGTCCCCGCCCAGCTCCTCGTAGGCGCCCGCCTCCCGGGACAGCACCAGCGCGCAGCCCCGTTCGGACAGGAGCGGGATCTCCTTGGCGACCAGGTTCATCCCGTCCCGGATGGGGTTGACCAGGGCCACGTCGGCCAGCCGGTAGGCGGCCAGGGAGCGCGCGAAGTCGTCCTTGACGTGCAGGACGACGGGCCGCCAGTCCGGTGTCCCGTACCGCTCGTTGATCTCCTCGGCGACCCGCTGCACCTCGGCCGTGTAGTCGCGGTACACGGCGAGGTCCTGCCGGGAGGGGTAGGCGAAGGCGACGTGCACCACGCGTTCGCGCCACTCGGGACGGTCCTCGAGGAGCTGCCGGTAGGCGAGCAGGCCGCGCACGATGTTCTTCGACAGCTCGGTCCGGTCGACCCGGACGACGGTCTTGCGCGGGGTCCCGTCGGGGGCCGTGCCGATCTCCTCGCGGAGCGCGGCGATCCGTTCCCCGACGTCCGGCTCGTGCGCGCGGCCGCGCAGGAAGTCCGCGTCGGTGCCCAGCCCGTGCACCCCGACCGCGGTCCGTCCGAGCCCGTCCGCGAACCGTTCGCTGCACGCGGTGAACGCGTCCGCCCAGCGCCGGGTCAGGAAGCCGAGCCAGTCCGCGCCCAGCATGCCGCGCAGCACCTGCGCGGCGATGTCGTCGGGCAGCAGCCCGAAGTACTCCGGCGGGGCCCACGGCGTGTGCGAGAAGTGGCCGATGAGCAGGTCGGGGCGGAGCTCCCGGAGCAGTCCCGGGACCAGCGTCAGGTGGTAGTCCTGCACCACGACCGCGGCCCCCGGCGCCGCCTCCTCGGCCAGCGCCTCGGCGAACGCCCGGTTGTAGGCCTCGTAGGAGGCCCACTGCCGGCGGAACTCCCCGTCGAAGACGGGCTCCAGCGGCGTCTGGTACAGCATGTGGTGGACGAACCACAGCACCGAGTTCGCGATGCCGTTGTACGCGTCGGCGTGCACGTCCGCGGGGATGTCCAGCATCCGCACGCCGTCCTCGCCGACCCCGCGCCGCACGGCCTCGCGGTCGCCGTCGGACAGCGCCGAGCACACCCACAGCGAGTCCGCGTCCGACCCGATCGCCGACAGCCCGGACACCAGCCCGCCGCCGCCCCGTCTGGCCCGCAGCGAACCGTCCTCGCCCACCGTGTACGAAACGGGGCCGCGGTTCGACGCGACCAGCACCTGAGCACCCTGACCAGCATGGATGGAAGCCATACGCCTCAACCTAGCCCGCCTCCGAAACGCTCAAACGTACGGATCGTCCGGAGGGGGAGCGGCGGACCGGCCGTATACGGCCGGACGGGCCCGGAACGCCGGGCCGGGGCCCGCGGCGCGGGCCGCGGACCGTCGTGCTCAGGCCACCCGGCGGGACCGGTACTCGGCCACGTCCGCCATCGGGGGCCGCTCCTCCGTGTCCACCGGATGGGTGCGGGGCTCGAAGCCGGCGCCGGCGCGCTCGAACTGGGTGAGCGCGGGACGGACGAGGTGCCCGCGGGCCAGGCGGAGGTGGGCGGTGCGGTAGATCGCGGCGGCCATCCGGCCGAGGGCCCGGCCGTCCTGGTGGCGGTGCCTGCGGACGCCGACGTCGACCTGGGCGAGGGCGTCCAGTCCCACCAGGTGCAGCGAGTCGACCAGCATGCCCAGCTCGACGCCGTAGCCGACGGGGAAGGGCAGCCGCTCCAGGAGCGAGCGGCGGGCCGCGTACTCGCCGCCGAGCGGCTGCACGAAGCCGGCCAGCCGGGGCCAGTGCAGGTTGAGCAGCGGGCGCGCCACCAGCTCCGTGACCCGGCCCCCCTGCCCGGCCGCGGAACCCAGGGGCCGGTCGTACATGGCCTTCACCAGCTGCACGTCCGGTTCGGTGAGCAGGGGGCCGACGATGCCGGAGACGAAGTCGGCGGAGAACTCCCTGAGGTCCGCGTCGACGAAGCAGACGATGTCCCCCCGGGTGACCAGCAGGGAGCGCCACAGCACCTCGCCCTTGCCGGGCACGGCGGGGATGCGGGGCAGGATCGTGTCCCGGTGCACCACGGTCGCGCCCGCGGCGGCGGCCACCCGGGAGGTGCGGTCGGTCGAGCCGGAGTCCACGACCACGATCTCGTCGACCAGCGGGACCCGCAGCATCAGCTCCTCCCGGATCGCCGCGACGATCCCGCCGACCGTGGCCTCCTCGTTGAGCGCGGGCAGCACCACGCTCACCGTCTGCCCCGTGGCGCGCTTCGCGGCCAGGAGGCGGTGCACCGGCCGGTCGGCCACGGACCAGGAGCGGCCGGCCAGCCAGCGCTCGACTTCTTCCAGCACGGTCGGCGACTCCTCACCTCTGCGGTCCATAACCCCTCTGGTCCATCCTCCTGCGGCCCCCGCCCGGGCGGCCCGTACCCCTGCGATCCATGCCCCTGTGATCCGTCTCGCGGTTCGGACGTGCTCTCTGCACGGTCCTGGCCTTCGGTTACAGTCTTGAACAACGCGGACGCCCTCCGTACATCGGGGGTCGCGGCCCCCTCGGGTCCCCGTCCGCGCGGGTACGACCGCACGACCCACAACCGCACGACCCAACCGCATACAGCTCATCCAGAGGGGCAGAGGGAAACGGCCCGATGAAGCCCCGGCAACCCTCCAGCCGGTTCTCGTAGATCACCGTCGATCGACGATCACAGCGCACCGTGACGACCGCCGCGCATCCGCGGCGTCCACCGTGCACCGCGGCGTCCGCCGCGTGTCGCGGTGGATCGCGACGCCGATCGTCCTCGCGAGGCTCCCGGCTAGGGAAGGTGCCAAATCCGTCTCACGGCGAGATGCGTCGTGAGGAAGATGAGGAGAAAGGGCCTCGCCTCACATGGCTGTGCAGACTGCCGAAAGCACCACGGAATCCGCCGCGCCCTCCGTCGACCTCGGCCCCGCCGCCGCGCTGTCCTGCCGCGAGTGCGGCCACCGCGTACCGCTCGGCCCGGTCTTCGCCTGCCAGGAGTGTTTCGGCCCGCTGGAGATCGCCTACGACTTCTCGGCCCACGACACCGAGGAACTGCGCCGGCGCATCGAAGCGGGTCCCGCGAACATCTGGCGCTACGCCCCCCTGCTGCCCGTCCCCGCCGACGTGGCGACCAAGCCGAACATCAACCCCGGCTGGACCCCGCTCGTCCGGGCCGACAACCTCGCCCGCGAACTCGGCGTCACCGGCGGCCTGTACGTCAAGGACGACTCCGGCAACCCGACGCACTCCTTCAAGGACCGGGTCGTCGCCCAGGCCCTGGAGGCCGCCCGCGCCTTCGGCTTCACCACCCTCTCCTGCTCCTCCACGGGCAACCTCGCCGGCGCCGTCGGCGCCGCCGCCGCCCGCGCCGGACTGCGCTCCTGCGTGTTCATCCCGCACGACCTGGAGCAGGGCAAGGTCGTCATGGCCGCCGTCTACGGCGGCGAACTCGTCGGCATCGAGGGCAGCTACGACGACGTGAACCGCTTCTGCTCCGAGCTGATCGGCGACCCGGCCGGCGAGGGCTGGGGCTTCGTCAACGTCAACCTGCGGCCGTACTACGCCGAGGGCTCCAAGACCCTCGCGTACGAGATCTGCGAACAGCTCGGCTGGCGGCTGCCCGACCAGATCGTCGTCCCCATCGCCTCCGGCTCGCAGCTCACGAAGATCGACAAGGGGCTGCGGGAGCTGATCGAACTCGGCCTCGTCGAGGACAGGCCGTACAAGATCTTCGGCGCCCAGGCGGAGGGCTGCTCGCCGGTGTCGGCCGCGTACAAGGCGGGCCACGACGTCGTCCGGCCGCAGAAGCCGAAGACCATCGCCAAGTCGCTCGCCATCGGCAACCCCGCCGACGGCCCCTACGTCCTGGACATCGCGCGCCGCACCGGCGGCGCGGTGGAGGACGTGACGGACGAGCAGATCGTGGAGGCCATCCGGCTGCTCGCCCGGACCGAGGGCATCTTCGCCGAGACCGCGGGCGGCGTGACCGTCGGCGTCACGAGGAAGCTGATCGGGAGCGGCGCCCTGGACCCGGCCCTGACCACCGTCGTGCTCAACACCGGCGACGGTCTCAAGACGCTGGACGCGGTGGCCGACACCGGACTGACCGCGACCATCCGCCCGAACCTGGACTCCTTCCGAGAGGCTGGCCTCGCATGAGCGTGACCGTTCGCATCCCCACCATCCTGCGCACCTACACCGGTGGCAGGGCCGAGGTCGACGCCGAGGGCACCACTCTCGCCGACGTCATCGCCGACCTGGAGAAGAACCACGCCGGGATCGCCGCCCGGGTCCTCGACGACCAGGGCAAGCTGCGCCGCTTCGTCAACGTCTACGTCAACGACGACGACGTCCGCTTCGAGCAGGGCCTGCAGACCGCGACCCCGGACGGTGCGGGTGTGTCGATCATCCCGGCGGTCGCCGGCGGCTGATCATTGGTTGATCATTACCGCAGGTAATCGCGCTTACCGGGCGTTCGTCGAACGGCCCCCTCCGTGAGAGAAGCGGAGGGGGCCATTCCATGGGATTGAACGCGATAGAGTCGGGGAACACGGTCCCGATTTCCCCCTCGGGAACCATTAATTCCTGCCGCCCGTCCGACTGGATACAGCCAAAGTCCGGGCCCTTTCTGCGGCTTTTGTGACGTTTGTCCGGTGCGGCTTGCCCTGAAATGGGACGAACTGTCGTCATCATCCGGACCGGTGGCGTCGAGATTTCTCGTCCGACTGACCTGTTGCAGAGGGCAGTTGGGCAGATACATTCAGCCGCGGTCGACGCGTTCCGGCGCACGCCCCCAACCGTTTGGGGAGTGAGGTCTGACCCGGATCCGCGAAGTGCGGATCTGTGCAAGGGCCAGTAATAGGGGAGTTAGGCATGGCTCAGGGCACCGTCAAGTGGTTCAACGCGGAGAAGGGATACGGCTTCATCGCGGTCGACGGTGGTGCGGATGTTTTCGTCCACTACAGCGCCATCCAGATGGACGGCTACCGCACCCTTGAAGAGGGCCAGCGGGTCGAGTTCGAGATCTCGCAGGGCCAGAAGGGCCCGCAGGCCGACATGGTTCGCGTCACCGCCTGAACGCGCTACCAGCAACCACGAGAATTTTCCTGCCGGCGTAGGGCTCGTGCCTCCGGGGTCACCCCGGGGCACGGGCCCTTCGTCCTGCTCGGGAGCCGTGCTCGGGGGGCCTGCTCGGAGTGCCCCTGCCGGGGCCGCGTCAGGGGCACTCCGAGCAGGC
>NZ_LIRG01000252.1 GCF_001419695.1 Streptomyces prasinopilosus | reverse complement strand
GCGTGTCCCTGGTGATCGTGGAGACCCGCACGATCACCGAGAGCGCCCGGGAACGGGTCGAGTCCGAGGCGGTGCGGCTCGCCAGCATCGTCGACAGCAGACTGCTCGTCGAGGAGAAGGTCACCGCGGCGGTCCTCAGGGACCAGGTCACCGAGGACCGCTACGTCGTCGTACGCCTGCCCGGCCGGGCGCCCATCGAGATCGGCGACAAGCCGGAGGGCGACGCCATCAGCGCCTCGGCGTCCGGCGAGGAGGGCGAGACGGTCACCGTCCAGGAGCCGCGCTCCTCGGTGACCCGCGAGGTCGGCCGCACCCTGCTGATCATCGGACTGGTGGCGCTGCTGGCGGTGATCGCGGCGGTCCTGCTGGCGGTCCGCCAGGCCAACCGGCTCGCCTCGCCGCTGACCGACCTCGCGGAGACCGCCGAGCGCCTCGGCTCGGGCGACCCGCGCCCCCGCCACCGGCGCTACGGCGTTCCCGAGCTGGACCGGGTCGCGGACGTGCTGGACTCCTCCGCCGAGCGCATCGGCCGCATGCTGACCGCCGAACGGCGGCTGGCCGCCGACGCCTCCCACCAGCTGCGCACCCCCCTGACCGCGCTGTCCATGCGGCTGGAGGAGATCACCCTCACCGACGACCCCGAGACGGTCAAGGAGGAGGCGACGATCGCGCTGGCGCAGGTGGAGCGCCTGACGGACGTGGTGCAGCGGCTGCTGACCAACTCCCGCGACCCGCGGACCGGCTCGGCCGTCACCTTCGAGCTCGACGAGGTGATCCAGCAGCAGCTCGCGGAGTGGCGCCCCGCCTACCGCAGCGCCGGCCGCGCGATCGTCACCTCCGGCAAGAGGCACCTGCGCGCCGTCGGCACGCCGGGCGCGGTCGCCCAGGTCCTGGCCGCGCTGATCGAGAACTCGCTCATGCACGGGGGCGGCACGGTCGCCCTGCGCACCCGGGTCACCGGGAACCAGGCCGTCATCGAGGTCACGGACGAGGGCCCCGGGGTCCCCGCCGACCTGGGCGCCCGCATCTTCGAGCGCGCGATCAGCGGCCACAACTCCACCGGCATCGGCCTCGCGGTCGCCCGCGACCTCGCCGAGGCGGACGGCGGCCGGCTGGAGATGCTCCAGGCCAAGCCCGCGGTCTTCGGCCTGTTCCTCTCCCGCACCCCGCCGCGGAAATCCCAGGACGACGGCCGCCAGACGGTGCGGTGAACGGGGCCGCGCGGTGAACCGGGACGCGCGGTGAGGAGAGCCGCGAACGGCGTGGTGGACGGGACGTGCGCAGGCGCACGCCCCGGCGCCGGCCCGGGACCCGGTGCCTACGGCACGCGCTGGCGGGAGGGCGGCCCCGCGGGCCCGTGCCCGCCCTTCGCGACGGGACCCGTCGGCGCCCCCACCGCCGCGGCGCCCGGCAGCGCGCGGAACACCCAGGTGCGGTAGGACCAGAACCGGAACAGGGTGGCGACCCCGATGCCGAGGAACTTGAAGACGTTGCTCTGCAGCGGGCTGTCCCAGCCGAACCCGTAGGTCGCCGTGTACAGCAGACCGTTCTCGATCACCAGGCCGACCACGCTGAACAGCAGGAACAGCGACATCTCCTTGGTGCGTCCGGACTTGTCGCGGTCCCGGTACGTGAAGTAGCGGAACCCCAGGTAGTTGAAGACGATCGCGACGACGGTCGCGACCACGCTCGCCCGCACCACCGGGAGCTCGGTCACCTGCCGGACCAGGTTGAACACGAGGAGGTTGACCAGCAGCCCCGCCCCGCCGACCGCGCCGAACTTCGCGGCTTCACGGACGAGCCGGTCGAGGCGCTGCCGCAGGGAGCCGCGCGGGGCCGGGGCGCCCGTCGAGGGCCCCGAGGAACCGCGTCCCATGGTCGTGCCGGCCCCCGTCCGTGGAGTGGCGTCGATGCGACGCCGGGACGGCGTCAACCAGACCATGCTAACCACCCGTCCGTACGATCTTCCTGTGGACGGACCCCGGAGTCGCACACCCGTCCGGGAACGGCCGCGGACAGGCCGGGAACAGCCGTGGAACAGCCGTGGAACCGGCCACCGCGGTCCGACCGATACCCTGGGGGAGTGACGTTCCCGGTAGTCGGCATGGTCGGCGGGGGCCAGCTCGCTCGTATGACACACGAGGCGGGCATCCCGCTCGGCATCAGGTTCAAGCTCCTCAGTGACACTCCGCAGGATTCCGCGGCCCAGGTCGTCGGTGACGTCGTCGTCGGCGACTACCGCGACCTGGACACGCTGCGCGCGTTCGCCCGCGGCTGCGACGTGATCACCTTCGACCACGAGCACGTGCCCACCGAGCACCTGAGGGCCCTGGAGGCGGACGGCATCCCCGTCCGCCCCGGCCCCGAGGCGCTGGTGCACGCCCAGGACAAGGGCGTGATGCGCGCCCGGCTCGAGGCGATCGGCGTGCCCTGCCCGCGGCACCGCATCGTCGCGGATCCCGCGGACGTGGCCGCCTTCGCGGACGAGCTCGAGAGGGACGGGTACGACGCGCCCTCCGGCGAGGGGGGCGGCGGGCGACGGGCGGGCGGTTTCCCGGTGGTCCTCAAGACCGTCCGCGGCGGCTACGACGGCAAGGGCGTGTGGGTCGTCGGCTCCGCCGAGGAGGCCGCCGAGCCGTTCCGGGCCGGGGTCCCGGTGCTGGCCGAGGAGAAGGTCGACTTCGTGCGCGAGCTGGCCGCCAACGTGGTCCGCTCCCCGCACGGCCAGGCCGTCGCCTACCCGGTCGTCGAGTCGCGGCAGGTGAACGGCGTCTGCGACACGGTCATAGCGCCCGCGCCCGGCCTCGACGACGAGCTCGCCCTGCGCGCGGAGGAGATGGCGCTCCGCATCGCCAAGGAACTCGGCGTCGTCGGCCACCTCGCCGTGGAGCTGTTCCAGACCCGCGACGGCCGCATCCTCGTCAACGAGCTCGCCATGCGCCCGCACAACTCCGGCCACTGGTCCATGGACGGCGCGGTCACCTCGCAGTTCGCCAACCACGTCCGCGCCGTCCTCGACCTCCCGCTCGGCGACCCCCGCCCGCGCGCCCCGTGGACGGTGATGGTCAACGTGCTGGGCGGCGACTACCCCGACATGTACTCCGCGTACCTGCACTGCATGGCCCGCGACCCCCGGCTGAAGATCCACATGTACGGCAAGGACGTGAAGCCCGGCCGCAAGGTCGGCCACGTCAACACCTACGGCGACGACCTGGACGACGTGCTGGAACGCGCCCGTCACGCAGCCGGCTACCTGAGAGGCACGATCACCGAATGAGCCCCAGCCCCGTCGTCGGCATCGTCATGGGATCGGACTCCGACTGGCCCGTCATGGAGGCCGCGGCCCAGGCCCTCGGCGAGTTCGAGATCGACCACGAGGTCGACGTCGTCTCCGCGCACCGCATGCCCCGCGAGATGATCGCGTACGGCGAGCAGGCGGCGGACCGCGGGCTGAAGGTGATCATCGCGGGTGCGGGCGGCGCCGCCCACCTGCCCGGCATGCTCGCCTCGGTCACCCCGCTGCCCGTCATCGGCGTCCCCGTGCCGCTGAAGCACCTCGACGGCATGGACAGCCTGCTCTCCATCGTGCAGATGCCGGCCGGTGTCCCGGTCGCCACCGTCTCGGTGGGCGGCGCCCGCAACGCGGGCCTGCTCGCGGTCCGCATGCTCGCCGCCCACGACGAGGAACTCCTCGGCCGGATGCGGGAGTTCCAGCAGGAGCTGAACGACCAGGCCACGGAGAAGGGCAAGCGCCTGCGGGCCAGGGCCGAAGGCTCCGGCAACGGCTTCGGCTTCGGGAAGTGAGCCCCGTGACGCCCTCCGCCTCCGCGTCGCTCGAGGCCGCCCGCGCCCTGCTGGCCGAGTTCCCCGTCGTCGACGGGCACAACGACCTGCCCTGGGCGCTGCGCGAGAAGGTCCGCTACGACCTCGACGCCCTGGACATCGCCGGTGACCAGGCCGCCCACCTGCACACCGACATCCCGCGGCTGCGCGCGGGCGGCGTCGGCGCGCAGTTCTGGTCGGTGTACGTCCGCGCGGACCTGCCCGACGCGGTGCCGGCCACCCTCGAACAGATCGACTGCGTACGGCGGCTGCTGGACCGCCACCCCGAGGACCTGGCGCCCGCGCTGACCGCCGCCGACATGGAGGAGGCGCGCCGGCAGGGCCGCATCGCCTCGCTGATGGGGGCGGAGGGCGGCCACTCCATCGCCAACTCCCTCGGCACCCTGCGTGGGTTGTACGAACTCGGGGTGCGCTACCTGACCCTCACCCACAACCACAACGTGGACTGGGCGGACTCGGCGACGGACGAGCCCGGCGTGGGCGGCCTGTCGGCGTTCGGCCGCGAGGTGGTCCGGGAGATGAACCGGCTCGGCATGCTGGTCGACCTCTCGCACGTCGCCGCCACGACGATGCGCGACGCGCTGGACACCACGTCCGCGCCGGTGATCTTCTCCCACTCCTCGGCCCGCGCGGTCTGCGACCACCCGCGCAACATCCCGGACGACGTGCTGGAACGGCTGCCCGCCAACGGCGGCGTCGCGATGGTGACGTTCGTACCGAAGTTCGTGCTCCAGGCGGCCGTCGACTGGACGAACGAGGCCGACGCCAACCTGCGCGCCCACGGCTTCCACCACCTGGACACCACCGCGGAGGCGATGAAGGTGCACGCCGCCTTCGAGGAGGCCCGGCCGCGCCCGGTCGCCACCGTGGCCACGGTGGCCGACCACCTGGACCACATGCGCGAGGTCGCCGGCGTCGACCACCTCGGCATCGGCGGCGACTACGACGGCACCGCCTTCACCCCCGAGGGCCTGCGCGACGTCTCCGGCTACCCGAACCTCATCGCCGAGCTGCACGACCGCGGCTGGTCCAGGACCGATCTGGCCAAGCTGACCTGGCAGAACGCGGTACGGGTGCTGGGCGCCGCCGAGGACACCGCCCGCGGGCTCCGGGCGACCACCGCCCCGTCGAACGCGACCCTGGAGTCCCTCGACGGCTGAGGCCGCCCGGCCCCGGCACGATCCGCCGGACGGGGTCCCGGCCCGGGCCGCGGCCGGGCCGGCCCTACGGCTGCTCGATCCGGCAGAGGCAGAACGGGTGCCCCGCCGGATCGGCGTACACCCGGAAGTCCTTCCTCTCGTCGTCCTCCCGGTCCAGTACCCGGGCCCCCAGCGCCAGCACCTTCTGCTCGGCCTCGTCGAGCTCCTCCCAGGTGCCCCCCGCGTCGAAGTCGAGGTGGAACTGCTGCGAGCCGCGGTCGGCCCGCGGCCAGTCGGGCGGGTTGTGCCCGGGCGCCCGCTGGAAGGCCAGCCGGGGCCCCGCGGGGATCTGGAGCACCACCCAGTCCGGGTCCTCCTCCTCGGGCATGCCGCCCCCGACGGCCGCGTAGAAGCGGGCCAGCTCGCGCGGCTCGGGACAGTCGACGACGACGGAGCGCAGACGGGCCACGGCGGCCATGGGTCCTCCCGGTGTCAGCAGGCGCAGAGACAGAAGGGGTGCCCCGCCGGGTCCGCGTAAACCCGGAAGGACCGCGAGCGGTCCTCCGCGTCCAGCCGCTTCGCGCCGAGGGCCAGCACCTCCTTCTCGGCGGCGTCCAGGTCCTCGACGGTCAGGTCCAGGTGGAACTGCTGCGAGTGGTCCGGCGACGGCCAGCGCGGCGGTACGTGCCCGGGAGTCTCCTGGAACGCGAGCACCGGCCCGCCGGGCACCCGGAGGTCCACCCAGTCGCCCTCGCCCTCGATCGTGCCGCCCAGCAGCCCGGCGTAGAAACCGGCCAGCGCCCGCGGATCGGCGCAGTCCAGGACGACGGCGCCCACCTCGGCAACAGGCATGACTTCCTCCTCGCATCCCCCGGTTACCCTCAGAGGCGGGTGACCGGTAACTGTTACTGCATGCTCTCGCAGAGGAGGTAACGTCGCAAGGGGAACGCGCGGGAACACGGGAGGTACCGTCCGGACATGAGTGAGAGATCGGCCGCGCCCGGTGGGCTGGTCCTGGTCCAGGACCTGGTCAACACGCTCGACCTGGAGTCGGGCGCCGACGCGCTGGACACGGCGGACGGCCGCGCCCGCTTCGGGCTCCCGGAGGACGACGCGGCCGGCGTCGAGGCGGCGCGCGCCCTGCGCGAGGCGCTGCGCGCGTCCCTGCTCGCCCACGCCGGCCACCCGCCGCACCGCGCGGTCGTCCCGCTCGGCACGCTGCTCCGGAAGGCCCCCCTGGTGGTCGCCGTCGACCCGGCGGACGGCTCCGCCGCCCTCGCCCCCGTCGACCGGGGCCCCCTGCTCTCCCGGGTCGCGGCGGCCGTCGCGGAAGCGGTCGTGGCGGGCACGTGGACCAGGCTGAAGGCCTGCGAGGCCGCCGACTGCCACTGGGCGTACTACGACCGCAGCCCCGCGGGGCGCGGCCGCTGGTGCTCCATGCAGGTGTGCGGAGCCCGCGCCAAGATGCGCCGCTACCGCGCGAAGCAGCCGCCACCACCACCGCGGCCGGCGCCGCAGCCGTGAACACCACCGCGGCCGGCGCCCGCCGCGGCCACCACCGCGGCGGGCGCCGCGACCGCGGTCACGGCCCGGCCCGGAAGCGTCGTGGGCGTCACACCGGCCCCACCGGTCCCGCCCCGTGGTGCAGAATGCAGGAGGACGCCGGTTCGGCCGAACCGGCGTCCTCCGTCGCGCCGGGCGCGCCGCCCGTCCCGTCAGGCGGCGGGGCGCCCCATCGCGCGGTAGCGCCAGCCGGCCCGGCGCCACGCCTCGGCGTCGAGCGCGTTGCGCCCGTCCAGGACCAGCCGCTGCGTCACGACCTCGCCCAGCGCCGCCGGGTCCAGCTCGCGGAACTCCCGCCACTCCGTCAGGTGCAGCACCACGTCCGCGCCCCGCACCGCCTCGAGCGCCGAGTCCGCGTACCCGAGGGTCGGGAAGATCCGCCGGGCGTTGTCCATGCCCTTCGGGTCGTACACGGTGACCTGGCCGCCCTGGAGGTGTATCTGGCCCGCGACGTTCAGCGCCGGCGAGTCCCGCACGTCGTCCGAGTCCGGCTTGAAGGTGGCGCCGAGGACCGCGACCCGCTTGCCCAGGAAGGCCCCGTCGCCGAGCGCCTGCCGGGTCAACTCCACCATCCGGCCGCGCTGGCGCATGTTGATCGAGTCGATCTCCCGCAGGAACGTCAGCGCCTGGTCCGCGCCCAGCTCACCGGCGCGCGCCATGAACGCCCGGATGTCCTTCGGCAGGCACCCGCCGCCGAAGCCGATCCCGGCGCGCAGGAACTTCGGACCGATCCGGTCGTCGTACCCGATGGCCTCGGCCAGCCGGGCCACGTCGCCGCCCGTGGCCTCGCACAGCTCGGCCATGGCGTTGATGAAGGAGATCTTGGTGGCGAGGAAGGAGTTCGCGGAGGTCTTCACCAGCTCCGCGGTCGGGAAGTCGGTCACCACGAACGGGGTGCCCTCGGCCACCGGCGTGGCGTACACCTCCCGCAGCAGCTTCTCCGCCCGCTCGCTCCCGACCCCCACCACGACCCGGTCCGGGTGCAGCGTGTCCTGGACGGCGAAGCCCTCGCGCAGGAACTCCGGGTTCCAGGCCAGCTCGGCGTCCGCACCGGCCGGCGCGTGCTCGGCCAGGTAGGCGGCCAGCCGGTCGGCCGAGCCCACGGGCACGGTCGACTTGCCGACGACCAGCGCGGGACCGGTGAGGTGCGGGGCCAGCGAGGCGATCGCGGAGTCGACGTACGACATGTCGCAGGCGTACTCGCCGTGCCGCTGCGGAGTGTTCACGCAGACGAAGTGGACGTCGCCGAACGCACCGACCTCGGCCCAGTCCATGGTGAACCGGAGCCGGCCGGTGGACCCCTCGATCCCCGCCACGTGCCGGCGCAGCAGCTCCTCCAGCCCCGGCTCGTACATCGGGACCTCGCCCCGCCGGAGCATGTCGATCTTCTCCGGCACGACGTCCAGGCCCAGCACCTCGAACCCGAGCTCCGCCATGGCCGCCGCGTGGGTCGCACCGAGATAACCGGTGCCGATCACGGTGATCTTGAGGGCCATGCGTGCTCCAGGGGTGTACGGAAGCCAGTGCGGGCTGAGCATATCCGGGGCGCCCGGGCCCGCGGCACGGGGCGATCCCGCGCATTCCCGCCCGTTGCGGCCGCGCGACCGCCGCGTTGTCACCAAACTCACGTCCTGCGGAAGGGGGCGGGAGTTCTAAAATGGGAGTTACTTAACAGTAGTTAGCGTCCTCAGAGCACCACCCAGAGTGTCGCCTCTCGTCGCACCTCGTCGTCTTTGGAGTGAGAGACCTTGGCCGGATCGGCTGACTTCGACCTGTACCGCCCGTCCGAGGAGCACGACATGCTCCGCGACGCCGTCCGCTCGCTGGCCGAGGCGAAGATCGCGCCGCACGCCGCGGCGGTGGACGAGGACGCCCGCTTCCCGCAGGAGGCGCTCGACGCGCTCCTCGCGAACGACCTGCACGCCGTCCACGTGCCCGAGGAGTACGGGGGCGCGGGCGCCGACGCGCTCGCCACCGTCATCGTGATCGAGGAAGTGGCCCGCGTCTGCGCCTCCTCCTCCCTCATCCCCGCCGTGAACAAGCTCGGCTCCCTCCCGGTGATCCTCTCCGGGTCCGAGGCGCTGAAGAAGAAGTACATGACCCGGCTCGCCAAGGGCGACGGCATGTTCTCGTACTGCCTCTCCGAGCCGGACGCCGGCTCCGACGCGGCCGGCATGAAGACCAAGGCGGTCCGCGACGGCGACCACTACGTCCTGAGCGGCGTGAAGCGCTGGATCACCAACGCCGGCGAGTCCGAGTACTACACGGTCATGGCGGTCACCGACCCGGCCAAGCGCTCCAAGGGCATCTCCGCCTTCGTCGTGGAGAAGTCCGACGAGGGCGTCTCCTTCGGCGCCCCCGAGAAGAAGCTCGGCATCAAGGGCTCCCCGACCCGCGAGGTCTACCTGGACAACGTCCGCATCCCGGCGGACCGCATGATCGGTGAGGAGGGCACCGGCTTCGCCACCGCGATGCGGACCCTCGACCACACCCGCATCACCATCGCCGCCCAGGCCCTCGGCATCGCCCAGGGCGCCCTCGACTACGCCAAGGGCTACGTCAAGGAGCGCAAGCAGTTCGGCAAGCCGATCGCCGACTTCCAGGGCATCCAGTTCATGCTCGCCGACATGGCCATGAAGATCGAGGCCGCCCGCCAGCTCACCTACGCCGCCGCCGCCAAGTCCGAGCGCGGCGACGCCGACCTCACCTTCCAGGGCGCCGCCGCCAAGTGCTTCGCCTCCGACGTCGCCATGGAGGTCACCACCGACGCCGTCCAGCTCCTCGGCGGCTACGGCTACACCCGCGACTACCCGGTGGAGCGCATGATGCGCGACGCGAAGATCACCCAGATCTACGAGGGCACGAACCAGGTCCAGCGGATCGTGATGGCCCGCAACCTGCCGTGACCCCGGCCCGCTGACGGCCGGAGGGCGCCCGAGTCGCGTAACGCGGGCGCCCTCCGGCCTTTTCCCGTGTCCGGGAGGGGGCCGCCGTCCTGCCGGGCGCGGCTCAGGCGGCCGGGGTGCCGGCGTCCGTGCCCGCGTCCGCGGTGACCGCGGGGCGGCGGGAGGCGATGACCTTCTTCGCGAGGGAGCGCGGGCTGGTCAAAAAGCCCCAGCCCCACGACATGTGCATGGTGGCCAGCGCCACCGGGATCCGCAGCCGCGCCTTCAGCGGCAGCCCCCTGCCCGCGGGCACCGAACCGAGCACGATCGCCGCGAGGTAGCCGCCGGGCACGACGAAGCCCCACGGGGTGAGCAGAGCACCGACCAGGGTCCCAGCCGCGATCGCGCACACCGCGGCCGGCGGGGCCAGGTAGCGCAGGTTGATGGACCCCGCGTGGTAGCGGGCGACGACGTGCCGCCAACGGCCGTAGTCCTTGTACTGCTTGGCCAGCGCCCGCAGGGTCGGCCGGGGCCGGTACGACACCTTCAGCTCCGGCGAGAACCAGATCAGTCCGCCGGCCTCGCGGATGCGGAAGTTCAGCTCCCAGTCCTGGGCGCGGATGAACTCCACGTTGTAGCCGCCCTGCCGCTCCAGCGCCTCGCGCCGGAACACCCCGAGGTAGACCGTCTCGGCGGGGGCCGCCGCACCGCCGGTGTGGAAGGCGGCGTTGCCGACGCCTATCCGGGACGTCATCGCGGCGGCGACCGCGCGCTCCCAGTCGTTCTCCCCCTCGGCGTGCATGATGCCGCCGACGTTCTGCGCGCCGGTCTCCTCCAGGAGCCGTACCGCGGTGGCGATGTAGCCCGGCGAGAGGATCCCGTGCCCGTCGACGCGGACCACGACCGGATGGCGCGAGGCCTCGATCGCCGCGTTGAGGGCGGCCGGGGTGCGGCCGGTCGGGTTGGGCACGGTGTGCACCCGCGGGTCCTCGGCCACGAGTTCGGCGGCGATCTCGTCCGTGCGGTCCGTGGACGGACCGAGGGCGATCACGACCTCCATCTCGCCGGCGTACTCCTGGGCGAGGATCGCGCGGACGGCGCCGCGCAGATGCCGCTCCTCGTTGAGCACGGGCATGATCACGGAAACGGCGGGGAGCCGCACGTCGGGATTGGCGTTCATAGGGGCCTCACGTTACCGCGAACGGGGGACAGCGGTGCGCGCGCCGGGTGCGGCTGCGCCGGGCCGCAGATCGTATCGGCCTACGGTGCTCAGGATTCCGCGTACGACCCCGTACGTCCCTGTATGACCCCATACGTTCCTTTGCTCCGTCCGCCCGTTCCCCCTCGCGCCCCCCTCGTACGGCCCTCGCCCGGAGGTGTCCCCCTTGCCCGCCTCGTCACGGCCCCCCCGGCCCCGCAGCACGCCGCCACGCCGACCGCAGCCGCCGCGCGGGAGCGGTCGGCGG
>NZ_LIRG01000251.1 GCF_001419695.1 Streptomyces prasinopilosus | reverse complement strand
CACCGCCTCGCGCAGCTCCGGCGGGCCGCGGAGCTGCGCGAGGCGGTGCTGGACAAGGGCGCCCTGATCGACCGGGACGCCGTCTGGGCGGCCAAGAAGGCCGCACTCGAAGCAGTCGTGGACGAGGTGCCGCTCGGCCCCGGCCGCCTCGCCGCCTACCGCGACTTCCTCGCCGAGCAGGGGCAGGCCCTGGAGGACCACGCCACCTGGTGCGCGCTCGCCGAGGTGCACGGCCCCGCATGGCACACCTGGCCCGCCCCGCTGCGCGACCCGCGCTCGCCCGGGACCGCGCGGGCCCGCCGCGACCTGGCGGCCCGGGTCGACTTCCACTCCCGGCTGGCCTGGCTCACCGACACCCAGCTCACCGCCGTCCAGCGGGCCGCGCGCGAGGCCGGGATGCCGCTCGGGATCGTCCACGACCTCGCGGTCGGCGTGCACCCCGCAGGCTCCGACGCCTGGGCGCAGCAGGACACCCTCGCCGCCGGCATGTCGGTCGGCGCGCCCCCGGACGCCTTCAACGCCCGCGGCCAGGACTGGGGCCTGCCGCCCTGGCGCCCCGACCGGCTCGCCGCCTGCGGCTACGCGCCGTTCCGCGCCCTGCTCCGGGCCCTGTTCCGGTACGCGGGCGCCCTGCGCATCGACCACGTCATGGGCCTGTTCCGGCTCTGGTGGGTGCCCCGGGGGCAGCCGCCCACCGAGGGCACGTACGTCCGCTACGACGCCGAGGCGATGCTCGCCGTCCTCGTCCTGGAGGCCTCCCGCGCCGGGGCGGCGGTGATCGGCGAGGACCTGGGCACGGTCGAGCCCGGCGTGCGCGAGGCGCTGCGCGAACGCGGGGTGCACGGCACGTCGGTGCTCTGGTTCGAACGGGACTGGGAGGGCGACGGCCGGCCGCTGCCGCCGGAGACCTGGCGCGCCGACTGCCTGGCCACCGTCACCACCCACGACCTGCCGCCCACCGCGTCCCGCCTCACCGGCGAGCACGTCGGGCTCCGCGACGGCCTCGGCCTGCTCACCCGCCCCCTCGCCGAGGAGCACGCGGAGGCCGCCGCGGACACCGCGGAGTGGCTGGACCTGCTGACCCGGCTCGGCCTGCTGCACGCCCGCGGCACGCCGGGCGCCACCGCCGGTACCGAGGAGGAGGCACGCGTCCAGGCCGTCCACCGCTACCTGCTGCGCACCCCCGCCCGGATGATCGGCGTCTGGCTCCCCGACGGCGTCGGCGACCGGCGCCCGCAGAACCTGCCCGGCACCTGGGACCAGTACCCGAACTGGCGCCTGCCCATCGCGGACGCGCAGGGCCGGCCGGTCGCCCTGGAGGACCTGACGGCGTCCCCGAGGCTGCGCGCCCTGCTCGACGTGGTGCGCACCCGCACCGGCCAGCCGGACGGAGGGGAGGGCACGGACGGCGTGGACGGCGCGGGCGGCACGGACGGCGCGGGCCGTATGGACGGCACCGGCACCGGCAGCGCGGGCGGAGCGCACGCCCCCGCCCGGACCTGACGTCAAACCGGGTCGCACCGGGACATACCCGGTGCGACCGGGGTCCCTTACGCACCCCCGGACGCGCGGGCCCCACGGCGGTTCGCTACGTTGGCACCGTGGACAAGACGAACGCCCTGCGCGCCGGCGCCCTGGCAGCCGGTACGACGCTGATGATGCTGCTCATGACGTCCCCCGCGCTCGCGCTCACCCGCGACGACGGCGACGACCCCGGCACGGGCCTGAGCGTGGTCGAGACGCTGGGCCTGTACGTCGTGGCCCCGATCGCGCTCTTCCTCGCCATCACGGGGCTGGTGATGGTCCTGGACAAGTCGCACAAGAAGAAGGACACGACCAGCTCCAACATCAGGATCAAGGCCGCCGACACCAAGGCCGAGATCAAGGCCTGATCCCGGTTCCGGCCCGGATCCCGGCCGGTCGTCCCCGCAGCTTTCCGAGGGCGCCGACCCCGCCCCCGTACGCGCGCACAGCCGTACGGGGGCGGGGGCGGCGCCCTTCGGCGTCGGCCGCCGCTGCGCCCCGGAGGGCGGCGGGCCGCCCGGATGACGTTCCCTCCGGCCCGGCCTGAGACCATCACCGGGACCGTGGGACCGGACACAGGGTGGGGAACATGATCGTTCTGGTGCTGCTCGGCCTCCTGGCGCTCGTCGCCGGCGGGTGCGCGTGCGTGGTGTGGGCGGAGCGCGGCGGGCCCCGCTGGGCCCGCGTGGTGGCGGCCGCGACGCTCGGTGCGGGGGAGCTGCTGCGCGCCTCCGGAAAGAACCGGCGCCGGGGCCTGGACCGGTCGTCCGACGGCGACGGCGAGTAGGGCGCGTACCGCGGACGGGGCGACCGTCCTCGCGCGGCCGTCGGCGAGCGGTGGCGACCGGCGCTCCCACGGGTGGTGGGGGGATCAGGGACGGGTCACCGGTGGCCCAGCACGTTGACCACCCGGCCGTTGGGGTCGCGGACGAAGAACCGGCGCACTCCCCATTCCTCGTCCTGTAAGGGGTGCACGACCTCCGCGCCGCTCTCCCGCATCACCGCGTAGGCCGCATCCACGTCGTCCACCTCGATGCTCATGTCGGGCACGACCGGCGCGGTCCTGTCGTGGCTCGCGAAGGTGACCTGCGCCGTGGGATGGGAAGGAGAGGCGAGCGTCATGACCCAGCCCTGGTTCATGACCTCCTCGAACCCCAGGAGGCCGTAGAAGTCCCGGCTCTCCTCGATGGCCTCCGATCGGATGTCGGGCACGACCCGGCGGACGGACACAGGCGCCTCCTGCTGACGGACGAGGGTGAACGTGTCCCTGAGCCTTTCCGGGGACGCCGCGGCCTACCCGTCGCACCCCACGCTTTCGACACCCGCCCCCAGAGCGCCGCGAGAGGGACCGGCGGCCACGACGCCGTCCTCCCGCACTCCGGAGCGCGACCCGGAGCACGCCGCACGCCTCTCCGGAGAGCGGAGGCGTGCGGAACGCGGTCCCGAGTGCTCACGCGACCTCATCCGCGGACCGGTCAACGGCGTGTGCGTGACCGGGTGTTCAGGGTGAAGGGCGCTGTTCCTAGACTCCGTCCATGAACACTCAAGCCACCCTGCCCGAGACGCCGGCCGACGGCGCCGCCGACCCGGCCCTCTTCGCGACCATGTCCACCATGCGGGCCATGCGGCGCCTGCGGCCCGACCCGGTGCCCGACGAGCTCCTGGACCGGCTGATCCAGGCGGCCGTCTGGGGACCCAGCGGCGGCAACATGCAGCGTTACGAGTACGTCGTCGTCACCGCCCCCGAGGTCATGGCCGAACTCGCGCCGCTGTGGCAGCGGTGCGTGGACGCGTACCTCGCCACGACCGGCAAGTACGCCCCCGCCGGCATGGACGAGGCCGCGTACGGGCGCATGGTCGCCGCCATCGAGTACCAGCGCGACCACTTCGCCGAGACCCCGGCGCTGATCATCCCCTGCTACCGGTTCCCGGAGCCGAGGATGGAGGAGGAGGGCGTGCGGAAGTACGCCGAGGCGCTCGGCCCGGAGGCGACGGCGCGCATGGGGCGGATCCAGGAGCGCTTCTCCGCCCTCGCGGAGGGCTCCTGCGTCTACCCGGGCGTGCAGAACCTGCTGCTCGCCGCGCGGGGTCTGGGCCTGGCCGCCAACATCACCATCTGGCACCTGATGCTGGAGGAGGAGTGGAAGGCGGCCCTCGGCATCCCCGAGGACATGCACACCTTCGCGGCGATCCCGGTGGGCTGGCCGCGCGGCAACTTCGGTCCGGTGCGCCGTCGCCCGGTCGAAGAGGTCGTGCACCGCAACCGCTGGTAGGCCACGGGTGCCGGGGCCCGGTCGGGGGGAGGCGCCTCGCCCGGGACCCGGCCGGGACGAGCCCGGGAAAGGAGCGGCGAGGACTCCCCGCCCCCCGGCACCGCCACCCCGGGATAGGGGCGGTCGACCGGTCAGTGCCGCCCGCGGCTCCGGTCCGGGAGCGAGGTCCGCGCGGGGGAGGGCCGGCCCGGGCGGGACGTCAGGACACGCTCCAGCGCCGCCCGGCCCGCGGGGCCCCATGCCGGCTTGCCGCCGGGAAGGCCCCGCTCCCCGTTCTGGCCCATGAGGACGAGGAAAAGGCCCTTCAGGGCGGCGAGCCCCCGGGCGCGCCGGACCGTCGCCTCGTCCGCGTGCGCGTACACCTCGAAGAACCGTGAGTCCGCGCCCGCGGGAAGGAGCAGCCACGCGGCCGCGAGGTCCCACGCCGGGTCGCCGGCGAACATGTCGCCGAAATCGATCACGCCCGAGAGCGTCCCGTCCGAGGCGACGACGTTCGCCGGATGGAGGTCGCCGTGCACCCACACCGGCGGGCCCTCCCACGCGGGGGCCGCGACGGCGTCGTCCCAGACGTCCCGGACGGCCCGGACGTCGGCGGCGACGCCGCCCGGAGCGATGGCGCGCAGGAACTCCTCGAAGCCGTCCGTGCACTCCGCGGGGCGGGCGCCCCGGTCCGCACCGGTCGGCGCCCCGGCGGGAGCCTCTTCGTGGAGCGCCTTGAGGAAACCGGCCAGGGCGTCGGCCGTGTCCTCGCCGCGGCTGATCGGGGCGGAGTCGAGCGGCTCGCCGGGAACCCACGTCATGATGCTCCAGGGCCGCGGGAAGCGCGCGGACGGTTCGCCGTTCCGTACCGGGACCGGAACCGGGAGCGGAAGGCGCGGGGCCAGGACGGGCAGCCACCGGCGCTCCTTGCGCTGGAGGTCCGGGGCGCGTTCCGTGCGCGGCATGCGCACGGCCAGCTCGTCCCCGAGGCGCCACATCCGGTTGTCCCAGCCGCCCGCCACCTCGCGGACCTCCAGCCCCGCGAGGTCCGGATGCTGGTCCTGGACGAGGCCGTGCACCAGCTCGGCGGTGATCTCGATCTCGGAGTCGGTCATGCGGAGCCACGGTACGGGAGGCGGGCGGAGCGGACCCCGGCTCCCTCCCCGCAACGCCCACCGCCACGACCGCCCCGCCGCCGGGCCTCCCCCCGGCCGCTACCCCTCGGTGGCGAGCAGCAACTCCCGCAGCAGATCGGCCAGTTGTTCCACCCGCTCCTCGTCCAG
>NZ_LIRG01000250.1 GCF_001419695.1 Streptomyces prasinopilosus | reverse complement strand
CGAGCAGCAGCCCCGCCATCTGCCCGGTGGCCCGCCCCGCGTCCGGGCCCGTCCGATGTGTCGTCATGCGTTCTGCATACCTCAATGCCCCGCGGGCCACCGGGCAGGTGGCGGGGCTGCTGCTCGCGGCGGGCGGCGGACGGCGGCTGGGCGGCCGGCCCAAGGCGTTGCTGACCCACCGCGGGCGGCCGCTGGTGGAGCACGCCGTGCGGACGTTGCGCGCGGGCGGCTGCGAGCGCGTGCACGTGGTGCTCGGCGCGCGGGCGGACGAGGTCCGCGCGCGGGCCGAGCTGCCGGACTGCGTGCTCGTGGACAACCCGGACTGGGAGCGGGGCATGGGCTCGTCCCTGCGGGCCGGACTCGCCTCGCTGGCCGGCACGGAGGCGCGGGCCGCCCTGGTCCTGCTGGTCGACCAGCCCGGAATCGGCCCGCAGGCGGTCGCGCGGCTCCTCGCCGCGTACGCGGCACGGGGGACGGGGCGTCCGCAGGACGCGCGGACCCCGTGGACCGCACGGGACCCGCGAGAGGGGCGGGAGGCGCGGAACTCCCTCATCTCGGCCGCGTACGCCGGCGTACGCGGTCATCCCGTCCTGTTCGGGGCCGCGCACTGGGCCGGTGTCGCCGCGGCCGCGACCGGCGACCAGGGGGCACGCGCCTATTTGAGGGACCACTCGGACGCCGTCGCCCTCGTCGAGTGCGGGGACGTGGCCGAGGCCTACGACATCGACACGGAGGAAGACCTGAGCCGCCTCGGGTGAGCGAGGGGCCTCCGCGGGCCCCGGACGCCACGCCCTCGGCGAACCGTTGAGCTTCCACGATGGGGAAACTACTATCCACAGCCCGGAGCGTCCTCGGCCCTGCTCCTCCCCCGACGCTCTCCGCCGCACCCGGGCCGACCGGCATCCGGGCCGCCCGGCACCCCGACGGACCGGTACCCCGGCCGGCGCCCGGTGCCGCACCCGCTGAAGGAAGTGACAGCTGATGTCCGCACCAGCGCCGCACCCGCTGGCCGTCGTCGACGCCGAGCCCCTGCCCCGGCAGGAGGAGGTCCTCACCGAGGCGGCCCTGGCCTTCGTGGCCGAGCTGCACCGGCGGTTCACGCCCCGGCGCGACGAGCTCCTCGCCCTCCGCGCGGAGCGCCGCGCCGAGATCGCCCGCACCCACACGCTCGACTTCCTTCCCGGGACGGCCGACGTCCGCGCGGACGACTCCTGGCGGGTGGCGCCGGCCCCCGAGGCCCTGAACGACCGCCGGGTCGAGATCACCGGACCCACCGACCGCAGGATGACCGTCAACGCCCTCAACTCGGGCGCGAAGGTGTGGCTCGCGGACTTCGAGGATGCCTCCGCGCCCACCTGGGAGAACGTGGTCCTCGGCCAGCTCAACCTGATCGACGCGTACACCCGGGCCATCGACTTCACCGACCCGGTGTCCGGCAAGGCGTACGCCCTGCGCCCGGACGGGGAGCTGGCGACGGTCGTCACCCGCCCGCGCGGCTGGCACCTGGACGAGCGCCACCTCACCGACGCCGACGGCACGCGGGTGCCCGGCGCCCTGGTCGACTTCGGGCTGTACTTCTTCCACAACGCCCGGCGCCTCCTGGACCTCGGCAAGGGCCCGTACTTCTACCTCCCGAAGACGGAGTCCCACCTCGAAGCCCGCCTGTGGAACGACGTGTTCGTCTTCGCCCAGGACTACACGGGCATCCCGCGGGGCACCGTGCGCGCCACCGTCCTCATCGAGACGATCACGGCCGCGTACGAGATGGAGGAGATCCTCTACGAGCTGCGCGACCACGCCTCGGGGCTGAACGCGGGACGCTGGGACTACCTGTTCTCCCTCGTCAAGAACTTCCGGGACGGCGGGGAGAAGTTCGTCCTGCCGGACCGCAACGCGGTCACCATGACGGCCCCGTTCATGCGCGCGTACACCGAGCTCCTGGTGCGCACCTGCCACAAGCGGGGCGCGCACGCGATCGGCGGCATGGCGGCCTTCATCCCCTCCCGCCGGGACCCGCAGGCCAACCAGGTCGCGTTCGAGAAGGTGCGCGCGGACAAGGACCGCGAGGCGGACGACGGTTTCGACGGCTCCTGGGTCGCCCATCCGGACCTGGTCCCGATCGCCATGGAGTCCTTCGACCGGGTGCTCGGCGACCGGCCGCACCAGAAGCACCGGCTGCGCGAGGACGTCGACGTCCGTGCCGCCGACCTCCTCGCGATCGACTCCCTGGAGGCCGCTCCCACCTACGCGGGCCTGGTCAACGCGGTCCAGGTGGGCATCCGCTACATCGAGGCGTGGCTGCGCGGCCTGGGCGCGGTGGCCATCTTCGGCCTGATGGAGGACGCGGCCACCGCCGAGATCTCACGCTCGCAGATCTGGCAGTGGACCAACGCGGGCGTCGTCCTCGACGGCGGCGAACGGGTCACCGCGGAGCTGGTCCGGCGGATCGCCGCCGGGGAACTGGCGGCGATCCGCGATGAGCTGGGCGAGGAGGCCTTCGCGGCGGGCCGCTGGCAGCAGGCCCACGACCTGCTGCTGACGGTCGCCCTCGACGAGGACTACGCCGACTTCCTCACCCTGCCGGCGTACGAGCAGCTCCAGGGCTGACACCGCGTCCCGCCGCGGCGGGACGGGGCGGGTCCGTGGCCCCGGGTCAGCCCAGGTGCACCGACCAGTCCTGCTCCGCCGCGGGCCTGCCGTGCAGATCGGGAACGCTCTTGAGCCAGGCCGGGCGCCCCTGCCGGGTCCGTGCCGCCCGGCGGGCGTTCTCCGCGGCCAGTTCCGCCGCGTCGGGGAAGTCGGTCGGCAGCCACCGGGCCGAGGCCCGCGCCCGCGCGTGCAGGTACGTCACGTACGCCTCGCGGGCCGCGTCGGGCGTCGCGAAGTCCGGGTCCCCGGCGAGCCAGGCGTCGGGCACCTCGGCGGTGACGGCCCGCAGCAGTTCCTCGGTCACCTTCGGCGCGAGTTCGGCGTCGGCGGCGCGGACGTCGGGACCGTGGCCGCCGAGGGCGTGGTGGCGGAAGTCGTAGGCCCTGGCCGGGTCGGACGCGTCCCAGCGGTGGTGGAAGACGAGCGCGGCCCCGTGGTCGATGAGCCACAGCCGGGGCGGCGCGACGCCGAGCGTCGGCCAGACCATCAGGTTGGAGCTGTGGACGGTCCGGTCCACGTTCACCGTGAGGGCGTCGAGCCAGACGATCCGCCCGGCCTCCACCGGGTCGACGGGGAAGACCTCGGCGACCTCGGGCGTGAAGTCCCGTGCCCCCGGGAGGTAGTCCATGCCGAGGTTGGTCCCGGCGCTGGCGGCGTGCAGCTCGCGCACCTCCTGGTGCGGCTCGCCGGCGGCGATCGCGGGATCGAAGTCCACCAGGACCAGCTCCGGGAACCGCAGCCCCAGGGCACGGGCCAGTTCCCCGACGATGACCTCGGCGACCAGTGCCTTGCGGCCCTGCGCGGACCCCGTGAACTTCACGACGTAGGTGCCGAGGTCGTCGGCCTCGAACACGCCGGGGACGGAACCGCCGGAGCGCAGCGGCGTGAGGTAGCGGGTTGCGGTGACCTCGGTGAGCATCTCGCCAGGCTACGCGAGCCCCCGGCCGCTGCCGCCGGGCCGGTGCCGCCGGGCCGGTGCCGGCCGGACCCGCCCGATGGCCGCGGAGCGCCCTTCCCCGGTCCCGGTCCCGGGGATCCGGTCGCGTTCCCCGGGGCCGGGGCGGCGGAGCGTCTTCCCGACGGGCCGCGCGAGGTGCCGTTCCCGCACGTCCGGGTTCCCGGCCGGCCGGGGCACCGGCGCGGGAACCGGCCGGGGACGCCCGGGTCGCCGCTCCGGGGCGCGAAGCAGGGCCGTGCCGGGGCCGGAGGGTGGATTCGTTGGGCCGCATGGCCGTCGTCGGAGCGCGTCGCCCGGCGCGTCCGGATGGGGTGGACAGCGGATCCCGTCCCCGCGTTCCGAAAGCAGAGGTCCTTCATGATCGTCAAGAAGTTGCACGAGTCCGGCATCCGTGCCGAGCACGCCTACGCCGCCGGCTTCGTCTCCATCGGGATGTCCGTCGTCGCCTGGTGCGCTTCGCTGAGCGTGGAGAGGAAGGGCGAGGAGCGGGCCGACCGCCTGGGCATCTTCGTCGGTGAGTGGGCTCCCACGTTCTTCGCCCTCGGTCTGGCCCTGTCCACCTACGAGAAGTGACGGCGGGCGTCGCTCGGCGGCTCGGGGGGCCGTCGTGCGGCCGGCGCGGTGGCGCCCCGCATGCCGACGGCGGCGGCCGGCCCTACCGTGAGCGGAGGGGGTGCCCCCGCGGGAGAGGAACGTTCCATGCCGGTCACCGGGAGTCCGCTGCGCGGACGGACAGCTGTCGTGACCGGGGCGGCCCGCGGGCTGGGGGCGGCGATGGCCCGCGACCTGGCCGGCCGGGGTGCGCGGGTGGCGCTGCTCGGCCGTGAGGAGAGCACCCTGGCCCGGGTGGTGGACTCCCTGCCCGCGGGTGCGTCCGCGTGCTGGGAGGTCGACGTCACGGACGACCGGGGCATGGCCCGGGCCGCCGCGGGGATCCGTGCGCGGCTCGGGCCCCCTTCCCTGGTGGTCGCCAACGCGGGAGTGGCCGAGGGCGGCCCGTTCGCCGAGTCCGATCCCGCGGTCTGGCGCCGGGTGATCGAGGTGAACCTGATCGGCAGCGCCGTCACGGCCCGGACGTTCCTCGGGGACCTGTTCGAGACCCGGGGCCACTTCCTCCAGGTCGCGTCGCTCGCGTCCTTCGGCGCGGCCCCGATGATGAGCGCGTACTGCGCGTCGAAGGCGGGGGTCGAGGCGTTCGCCCACTCGCTGCGGGCGGAGGTGGCCCACCGGAACGTGGGCGTCGGGATCGCCTACATCAACTGGACGGACACCGACATGATCCGCGACGCCGACGCGTATGCGGTGCTGCGGGAGCTCCGGGGCCACATGCCGCCGCCCGCGCGCAAGGTGTACCCCGTCGCGTACGTGGCCGGCCGGCTGGTCACCGCGGCCGAACGGCGCCGCCCGTCCGTGTACGTGCCCCGCTGGCTGCGGTCGGTCCAGCTGGTGCGCGCCGCGATGCCCCCCGTGGTGACGATGCTGTCGCGGCGTGAGCTGCCGCGCCTCGCCGCCCGGGAGCCGTTCGAGGCCACGGGGCTGCTCGGCGCCGGCGGCCGGGCCGACCAGGCGGGTTCCCCGCCCCGTTAGGGCCGCCCGGCCGGGTCCTCTCCCGTCCGGATCGAGCCGCTCCCGCGAGCGCTCCGCCGGGTGCGCCCCCGGGGTGACGGACCGCCAGGACACCCGCGTCGTGGGGCCGGTGGAGTGACCGTCCTCCGGGAGGGGCCCCGCACCGGGCAGGAATCAGCGCATCCGCGCCAGGGCGCTCGGCGGAAGCACTGGTGTGCAGGTGACCGAGAGTGAGAAGAGGTTGTGCATGTGGGGACCCCGGCCCACCGTGGCCGAACCGATCGGGCCCGTCGACGGTCCGTGCACGGCCCTCGACGCCGTCCGCGCCGTCGAGGCGGAACTCGGGCACGTCCTCGACGAGGCGCTGTGCCGGGCCCGTGCCGTGGACCCGCTGTTCGCGCGTGACGTCGCCGGCCGGGTCACCGCGTTCGTCCGGCGGGGCGGGAAGCGGCTGCGTACGGCGTTCGCGTGGTGCGGCTGGCGGGCCGCGGGCGGCTCGGGCGACGCCGCGGCGCTCCTGCGCACGGGGGTCGCGCTCGAGCTGGTGCAGGCGTGCGCCCTCATCCACGACGACCTCATGGACGGTTCGCCGCTGCGCCGGGGCGCGCCCGCGGTGCACGTCGACCTCGCCGCCATGCACCGCGCCGCGCGGATGACGGGCCCGCCCGAGGCGTTCGCGGCGTCCGCCGCGACGCTCGCCGGCGACCTGGCCCTGGTCTGGGCGGACGACCTGCTGACCGAGACGGCCCTCGGCTCGCCGTACGGCCCGCAGCTGCACCGCGAATGGCGGGCGATGCGCGGCGAGATGGTGGCGGGGCAGTACCGGGACATCCACGCGCAGGCGGCCGGGTCGTCCGGTGTCGACGAGGCGGTGGGCATCGCCACGCTCAAGAGCGCCCTGTACACGGTCGAGCGTCCGCTGGCGCTGGGCGCGTCCCTGGCCGGCGCCGACGCGCGGACCCTGGAGGCGCTGCGCTCGGCCGGACGGTGTGCGGGGCTGGCCTTCCAGCTCCGCGACGACCTCCTCGGCGCCTTCGGCGACCCGGACCTGACGGGCAAGCCGGCCGGGGACGACCTGCGGACCCGCAAGCTGACCTATCTGCTCGCCGTCGGCCTCCGGCTCGCGGAGGCCTCCGGGGACCGGGAGGCGGCCGACGTGCTCGGCGCGCGCGCCGGTGCCCGCTCGGACGAGACCGTGGAGCGGATGAGGGCGGCACTGGAGCGGACCGGCGCGTGGACGGTCGTCGAGGACAGGATCACGGAGCTGGCGGCGACGAGCCTGCGGCACTTCGCGGGCTCCGGCGCGGACCCCGCCGTACGGCGGGAGTTCGCCGCGCTGGTCGAACGGGCGTCGGGCGTGGCCCCGGGGCGGACCGGGGAGGCCGCGTGAGAACGGTAGCGGGGGCGACGGATCACGTCGTCGTGGTGGGTGCCGGGCTGTCCGGCCTCGCGTGCGCCCTGCACCTGCTGGGCGCCGGCCGCCGGGTGACGCTGGTCGAGCGGGACGCCGGTCCCGGCGGCCGGTCCGGCCGCGTGCGCCTCGGCGGCTACGAGGTGGACACCGGTCCCACGGTGCTGACCATGCCGCACCTGGCCGACGAGGCGTTCGCCGCCGTCGGCGACAGCCTCGCCCGGCACGTCCGGCTGACGGCCCTGCACCCGGCCTACCGGGCGTCCTTCGCGGACGGGACGTCGCTCGACGTCCACACCGACGGCGAGGCCATGGAGGCGGAGGTCCGGCGGTTCGCCGGGCCGGCCGAGGCGGCCGGCTACCGCAGGTTGCGCGAATGGCTGGAGCGGCTGTACCGGGCGCAGATGGACCGGTTCATCGACGCGAACTTCGACTCGCCCTTCCAGCTGCTGCACCCGGACCTGGCGCGCCTGGCGGCGCTGGGCGGCTTCGGGCGGCTGGACCGCCGCATCGGCCGCTTCCTCTCCGACCCCCGGCTGCAGCGGGTCTTCTCCTTCCAGGCGCTGTACGCCGGGGTCGCCCCGGCGCGGGCCCTCGCGGCCTACGCGGTGATCGCGTACATGGACACCGTGGCCGGCGTCTGGTTCCCCGAGGGCGGCATGCACGCGCTGCCCCGCGGCATGGCCGACGCGGCGGCCGGGGCGGGCGCCGACCTGCGCTGGTCGTCCGAGGTGACCGGGCTGGAGCGCTCGGCGGGCCGGGTGCGCGCCGTGCGTCTGGCGTCGGGCGAGCGGATCGCCTGCGACGCGGTGGTGCTGACCTGCGAACTGTCCACCGCGCACCGGCTGCTGGGGCGCGCCCCCCGGCGCCCGGTGCGGCTGCGCCATGCGCCGTCCGCGGTGGTCCTGCACGCGGGCACCGACCGGACCTGGCCCGGCCTCGCCCACCACACCCTCTCCTTCGGCACCGCCTGGGAGCGCACCTTCGAGGAGCTGACCCGGACGGGCCGGCTGATGAGCGACCCGTCCCTGCTGATCACCCGGCCGACGACGCACGATCCCGCCCTGGCCCCGCCGGGCGAGCACCTCCACTACGTGCTGGCCCCGTGCCCGAACACCGACGTCGGGCCCTCCGCCGCCGCCTGGCGGGACCTGGGGCCGCGCTACCGCGACAGCCTGGTCGCCGAGCTGGAACGCCGGGGCCTGGACGGATTCGCGGACAGCGTCCGGGAGGAGATGCTGGTGACGCCGCTGGACTGGGCCGCGCAGGGGCACGCGGCGGGCAGCCCGTTCTCGGTCTCCCACACGTTCGCCCAGACGGGTCCGTTCCGCCCGCGCAACATGGTGCGCGGCCTGGAGAACGTCGTGCTGGCCGGCTGCGGGACCACCCCCGGCGTGGGCGTGCCGACGGTGCTCGTCAGCGGCAAGCTCGCCGCCGCGCGCGTCACCGGCGGCGGTTCCGCCCGCCCCGTTCGCCCCGTCCACTCCGTCCACGCCCGTCCGGCACCACCGCGTGCCGCGCGTGCCGCCGTGCTCCCGGCCGAGAAAGGCAGCCATGACCCGTCGTGAACTGGACGCCGCCGGGATCACCGATCCCGCGCTGCGCGCCGACTACACCCGGTGCAGACGGCTCAACGCCCGTCACGGCAGGACCTACTTCCTGGCCACCCGGCTGCTGCCGGTGGAACGCCGTTCCGCCGTGCACGCCCTGTACGGCTTCGCCCGCTGGGCGGACGACATCGTGGACGACCTCGGCCGGCCCCGGACGCCGGAGGAACGGGACCTGCTGCTGCGGCGCCTGGAGGGCGACCTCGCGCACGGGCTGCGTACGGGCGGCGGGGACGAGCCCGTGGTGCGGGCCGTGGCCGACACCTCCGCCCGGTACGGCATCGAGCACGCGCTGTTCGCCGACTTCCTGGCCTCGATGCGCAGCGACCTGCACGTCACCGACTATCCGACCTACGCCGACCTGCGCGCCTACATGCACGGCTCGGCGGCGGTGATCGGGCTGCAGATGCTGCCCGTGCTCGGCACGGTCACCTCGCGCGAGGAGGCGGCGCCGCACGCGGCGGACCTCGGGGTGGCCTTCCAGCTCACCAACTTCCTGCGCGACGTCGGCGAGGACCTGGACCGGGGCCGGGTCTACCTGCCGGCGGACCTGCTCGCCGCCCACGGCGTGGACCGGCCCCTGCTGGAGTGGAGCCGGCGCACCGGACGCCGCGACGCGCGGATCCGCGCGGCGTTCGCCGCCGCGGAGGCGATGACCAGGAAGGTCTACCGGGCGGCGGAGCCGGGCATCGCCATGCTCGACCCGCGGGTGCGCCCCTGCATCCGTACCGCGTTCGTCCTCTACCGCGGCATCCTCGACGCGATCGCGGAGCAGGGGTACACGGTGCTGCACCGCCGGGCGGTGGTGTCGCGCGGGCGCCGGGCGGCCACGGCCGCGGCGGGCGCCGTCCACATCGCGCGGGCGCGGCTCCGTGCCCGCACCGCGGACCGGACGCCCGGTGCGCCCGGCTCCGGCGGGTCCAGCCCGTCCGGCCCGTCCGCCGCGTCCGGTGGGACCGCCGCATCCGGCGGGTCTGCCGTATCCGGCGGGACCGACCTGCCCGGCGGGACCGACCTGCCCGGTGGGGCCGGCGCGGCACTTCGACGGAAGGGATCCGTGCGGTGAGGGACGCAGCGAACCGGTCCGGCTGGACACCGCCGGTGCGGCGGCGCCGCCGGACCGGCTGGGCGACGCAGAAGCCGACCTGGCGGGAGGCGCGCCCCGCGCTGATCGCCGATGTCCTCAAGCGGGCCTCCGCCCGTCCCTCCGGGAACTGGTTCGTCGTCGGTGCCTCCCGGGACGTGCGGGCCGGCGGCCGTCCGTACGGCCGTACGGTGGGCGGGGTCGAGGTCGTGCTGTGGCGGACGGACGCGGGCGGGCTGCGCGCCGGTCCGGGGGTCTGCCCGCACCTCGGCGCCCCCCTGCGCGACAGCCGGGTGGTGTGCGGCACGCTGGTGTGCCACTGGCACGGACTGGCCCTGGACGGCGGCCCGTCCGCCGGCTGGGATCCGTACCCCGTCCACGACGACGGCGTGCTGGTGTGGGTCCGGCTGGACCGGGTCGGCGGTGAGGAGCCGACGGAGCGGCCCCCGGTGCCGGTGCGGCCGACCGCGGGCAGCGGGGTGGACGCCGTGTTCACCGCGGTGGGGACGTGCGAGCCGCAGGACGTGGTCGCCAACCGGCTGGACCCGTGGCACGGCTCCTGGTTCCACCCCTACTCGTTCGTCGACCTGACGGTGGCCCGGCCCCCGGAGGGCGAGGAGGACGACGCCTTCGTCGTCGACGTCTCCTTCCGGGTGACCGGCAGGCTGGTGGTGCCGGTCCGGGCGGAGTTCACCGCTCCCGGGCCGCGCACGGTCGTCATGCGCATCACCGAGGGCGAGGGGACCACGTCCGTGGTCGAGACCCATGCCACGCCGCTGACCGGGGAGGACGACGAGCGGCCGCGGACCGCCGTGGTCGAGGCGGTCGTCGCGGCCTCGGACCGGAGGGGGTTCGCGCTGGCACGGGCCGCCGCGCCCGCCCTGCGCCCGTTGATGCGCCGGACGGCCGGCCGGCTGTGGCGCGACGACCTGGCGTACGCGGAGCGGCGCTGGGCACTGCGCAGCACGGGACGGTTCCCGGGCTGAGCGGCC
>NZ_LIRG01000025.1 GCF_001419695.1 Streptomyces prasinopilosus | reverse complement strand
GGCCCACACCCCGGACTGGTAGAAGTTCGCCAGACCCGGCAGCCCCGGCCCGTGCTTCTTGATCTGCTCCTCCAGCGTCTCCCCGCCCTCCACGAAGGGCTGCCAGCCCAGGACCGTCCCGTCGTGGTTGCCGGTGTACCGGACCTGGGTGAGGGGGCTGGACACGTCGCGCACCGCGATGGATTCCCGCAGCCCGGGGAAGCGCTCCTCCAGGAAGTCCACCAGGGTGTCGCGGACCTGGTGCTTGGCCCGGTAGTACCCCCGTCCGTGGCGGACCGGCAGAGTGTGCAGCTGCCTGCCGCCCCGGCTGCGGGTGGACTGCTCGGGCCCCTCGTCCAAGGCCCGCCAGGGCGCGATGTCGCAGAAGTAGGTGGCGTAGACGACGCTGGTCCCGGGCGGGGAGAGCTCCGGGTAGTGCCGGTCGCGGAACTGGACGTTGATGCTCGGATGGCGGATCCCGGTCAGCCGGGCGGCCCGGTCCTCGGTGAGCAGGTAGGTGGTGCAGGGATCCGCCTCCGGGAAGGTCCGCCGCAGCCCGAGGAAGAGCGTCACGTATCCGGGGAAGACCATGCCGGGCCGGTGGATCGTCTCCGTGTAGAGCCGCCGGTAGGTGTCGTCCAGGTAGCGCCCGCCGAGGAACCTGATCATCGTCGTGTACCCGTCGCACGCCGAGACCACGATGTCCGCGTGCAGTTCCCTGCCGTCGCTCAGCCGCACTCCGACGGCCCGGTCGTCCTCGACGAGCACCTCCTCGACCTTGGCGTTGTACGTCATCCGGCCGCCGAGCCGCCGGTAGCGGGCCTCGATGGACCGTGCCAGGCCCAGCGAACCCCCCTCCGGCACGCCCGCCGAGAGGTTGGCGTGCGAGGCGAGCTGGAACTGCGTGGGCAGCACCGGGAACCCCGGGTGCCGCTCGTAGAGGACGAACTCGAACGCCTGCCGCAGCAGCGGGTCCCGGAACCGCGCCGCGTAGTCGGACATCAGGACCGAGAGGGTCTTGCGGACCGCGTTGGCGTACGGGAGGAAGGAGGCGAGCATCCGCCAGCGCTCCCGGCGGCTCATCAGACCGACCGGTTCGAGGAAGGGGTAGACGGCCAGCGCCTTGCGGAAGGCGCGCAGATGGTCGCAGAACTCCCGGATCCGCCGGGCGTCGGCGGGGGAGATCCCGGTCAGGTGCGCCTGGAGCCGGTCCGGGTCGGAGTAGAAGTAGACGGCCCGGCCGTCCGTCCCGCGCACCACGTTGAAGACGTCGAAGTGGCGGACCTCCTTGCCCTGGAGGGCGCCCAGCTCCAGCCAGATCCGGTGCATCTCGTTGCCCGGTCCGCTGCCCAGCATCCAGCTGACGCAGGCGTCCAGGGTGAACTCGCCGCGCTCCCAGCCGGTGCAGCAGCCGCCGGGCAGGTCGTGCATCTCCAGCACCTGGGAGCGGTAGCCGTTCATCTGGGCGTAGCAGCCGGTGGACAGGCCGCCCAGCCCGGCCCCGATGATGATCATGGACTGCCGGCCGCCCCGCGCGGGCGCCGTCCGCCTCCGCCGTCCGTTCATCGCGCACCCCCGCCCTCGCGGGCCGACCAGCGGTCCAGCTGCGGCAGCCGGCCCAGCTTGCCCGCATGCCAGGGCTCGGCGTCCTCGCTCTCGTGGGCCCTGAACGGCATGCCCAGCTCGTCGCACAGGTACTGGACGGCGAACCGGCCGGTGGAGGCGGCCCGGATCAGGCCGCCCATCCCGACCCACTGGCCGGCCATGGAGAAGCCGGACAGGCCGGGCAGCCGCATCCGTTCCTTCCCGACCAGCCGTGAGGCCACGTCGTCGGCGTCGGAGAACGCCTTCCACGCCAGGATCGAACCGCCGTGGTTGCCGGTGTAGCGCCGGGTCGTCGCCGGGGTCGCGACGTCCACCAGCTCGATCCGCCCGGCCGTCCCGGGCCACTTCGCGGACAGGAAGGCGCGCACGAAGTCGGCCACCCGCTGCTTCTGCGCCCGGTAGGCGCCGCGGTCCCGGCGGCGCAGACCGGCCCAGTGCGCGTAGTCGCTGAAGTAGGTGCAGTGCACCACCGACCGGCCCGGCGGGGCGAAGCCGTCCGCGTACCGGGACCGCAGCTGGACGACCAGGCTGCTCTGCAGCGCGCCCGGCAGCCGGGCCGCCTCGCCGGGACGCAGCAGATAGGTCGTGCTGTGGGCGTCCTCGGCCGGCAGGTCGCCGCGGACACCGACGAAGGCCGACACCACCGCGGGGAAGAGGGTTCCGGGACGCTCCAGCAGATCGGTGTAGAGCCGATCGATCACCGGCCCGGTGTACCGGCCGCCGAGCAGGCCGTGGACCGTGGTGCGGCCGTCGCAGGCCGAGACGACGTGGTCGGCGTAGTAGCGTCGGCCGTTGCGGAGCTGCACGCCGATCGCCCGGTCGCCGGAGACCAGGATCTTCTCGGCCCGGGCCCGGTAGTCGATCGTCCCGCCGAGCCCGGTGTACCGTTCCTCGACGGAACGGGCCAGCCCCAGCGAACCGCCCTGCGGGAAACCGGCGTTGCCGTGGTAGGCGCTCGCCATGTTGAAGAGGTAGGGCAGCAGGGGGAAGCCCTCCGGGTCCTGGAAGAAGATGTTCCTGAACGCCCTGCGCAGCAGCGGGTCCTCGAACCGGTCGGCGAAGCGGTGCATCGGGGTCGCCGCGGTGCGCCAGAACAGCCGGAAGGCCGGCAGCACCGTGCGCAGCGTCGCCGCCCGCTCGCGGACGGTCCGCAGTCCGGGCGCGGTCAGGAAGGGGTACAGCTCGATCCCGGTGAACCGCCGCAGGTCGCGGCAGAACGACCGGATCGGCCGGGCGTCGGCGGGGGAGACCCCGAGCAGGTGCCGCTCCAGCCGGTCCGGGTCGTTGTAGAAGGACACCGACCGGCCGTCCTCGTCGACCACCCGGTTGAACAGGTCGAAGTTGGTGACGGTCTTGCCGTCCAGCGCCCCCAGCTCCCGCCAGATCTGGTGGGCCTCGTTGCCGGGGGCGGTGCCGATCAGCCACTCGATGCAGTAGTCGAAGAGGTAGCCGTCGCGTGACCAGGCGGTGCAGCAGCCGCCGGGCAGGACGTGCTTCTCGAGGATCCGGCTCCGCATCCCGCTCATCTGGGCGTAGCAGCCGGTGGACAGGCCGGCCACCCCCGCGCCGATCACGAGGACGCGGGGCGGGCTCCCGGCCGGGCGTTCGGGACGTTCCCAGACGGTGTCGGACTCCGGCCGTCCCGGGCCCGCCCGGTCCGGCTCCGGGCGGCGGGGGCCCGTTCGGGCCGGCTCCGCGCGGCGGGCGTCCGGGTGGTCCGCCCGGGTGCGGAGGAGGCCCGCGGGGTCCGGGTCCGCGCGGAGGGTGCCCGCGGGGTCCGGATCCGCCGGGTGCGGGTCCGTGCGCGGTGCGGTGGTCGGGTCAGGCACGGTCGTCCCCCTCGGCCGCGGCCAGCAGGCGGCGCACCAGCGCGGCGTTGCCGGGCAGATGGACTGCGTCCAGCATCTCGGCGTGGGTGCCGAAGCCGCGCAGCACCGGCGTGGCGGTGGTGGAGCTGCCGTGCCAGGAACCGGGCACGCCCTCGGCGTACAGGTCGGCCTTCTCCTCGTCGGTCACCACGGCGACGGGGGCGGTCAGCGTCCGGGTGTTGGGAGTGCGGCCGCAGAACCGCAGGTACTCCGCGGCGTGTTCGAGGAGGGTGCGGGTGACGGTGTCCGAACCGGTGTGCCGGTGCAGATGGCCGCCGAGTTCCGCCTCGAACGCCTTCAGGACGTTCTCGTCCGGCTCGTACGCCCGCAGGGCGCGGCGCGAGTCGAGTATCACCACCCGCTCCACCTCGCGGCCCCGGTCCTCGAGTTCGGCGGCGACCTCGAAGGCCAGGTTGCCCCCCAGGGAGTAACCGAGCAGACGGCAGGGGGCCGCCGGCTCGGCCGCCTCGACCAGGTCGGCGTACCGTGCCACCTTGTCGTCGCCCGGGAGGTAGTTGAAGGCGATGATCCGGTGCTCGGCCAGCTCGGCGGCCAGCCCCCGGTAGACGAGGCCGTGGCCGCCCGCCGGGGGGAAGCAGAAGACCGGGTGTCCGGCGTCCGGGTTGAAGGTCAGATGGGGGAGCTCCTCGGCGGTCGTCCCGGTGACGCGCTCCTCCAGGGCCGTGGCCATGCCGTGCAGGGTCGAGGCCCGGTAGAGGGCGCTGACCGGGACGGCGACGCCGAACTCGGTGCGCAGGAGGTGGATGAGCTCGATCAGCTTGATCGAACTGCCGCCCAGGGCGAAGAAGTCGTCGTTCAGTCCGGCCCGGTCCACCCCGAGCAGGGCTTCCCAGTGGCGGGCCACACCGGTCTCGTAGAGGGTGACCGGCGGCTCGTACGCCTCGGGCCGGTCGCCGCCGCCGGGCGCCGGCAGCGCGCGCAGGTCGACCTTCCCGTGCGCGGTCAGCGGCAGGGCGGGGACCTCGACGAGGTACGAGGGCACCATGTAGGAGGGCAGGGACTCGGCGAGCCGGCGGCGCAGGGCGCTCCGGTCCAGCGCCCGTCCCGCCCCGGCCACGCAGTAAGCGCACAGGACGTCCTCACCGGTGGCGTCCGGCCGGACCGCCACCACGGCGCCGGCCAGGCCCCCGGACGCCGTCAGGTGCGCCTCGATCTCGCCGCTCTCGATCCGGTGGCCGCGCAGCTTGACCTGGCCGTCGGCCCGGCCCAGCAGGTGCGCCCGGCCCCGGGCGTCCCAGCGTGCCAGGTCCCCGGTCCGGTAGAGCCGCACCGGCCGGGCGCCGGGCCCGCGGCCCAGCCGCCGGGTCACGAACCGCCGGGCGGTCGACTCCGGGTCGCCCGCGTAGCCCAGGGCGACGCCCTCGCCGCCGATCCACAGCTCGCCGGGCACGCCCGGCGGCACCGGTTCGCCGGTGGCGTCGAGGATGTACAGGGTGGCGTGCGGCAGCGGCCGGCCGATCGGGACCGTCATGCCGGGTTCCAGATCGTCGGCCGGACCCTCGAAGAACGCGCTGTCGACGGTCGCCTCGGTGACGCCGTAGGAGTTGAGCACCCGGACGCCGGGGCCGCACAGGGCGCGCAGCCGCTCGTGCTCCGCGGCCCTCCAGGTGTCCGACCCCACCACCAGCAGCCGGAGGAAGTCCAGCCGCTCGCCCTCCCGGGTGCAGTGGTCCATCAGGGCGCGCACGATCGCGGGGACGAACTCGGCGCAGTCCACCCGCTGCTCGCGCATCACCCGGTACAGGCGAGCCGTGTCGAAGACCAGGTCCCGGTCGGCCAGGACGAGGCTGCCGCCCGAGCACAGGGCGCGCACCAGATCGCCCGTGAACACGTCGAAGGAGGGCTGCGCCGTCTGGAGGTGCACGCGGACCTCCGGCGACTCCAGCCGGTAGGCGTCACGCCAGGACCGGTAGGCCGCGGCGAGGCTCCGGTGGCTTACCCGGACGGCCTTGGGGGTCCCGGTGGAACCCGAGGTGTGGATGACGTAGGCGGGTGAGTCCGGGCCGGCCGGGAGCGGGGGGACGGGCCCGGCGGGCGCGCGGTGTCCGGTCCCGTCCAGCTCCCGCAGCGTCACCACCGGGCACGGAGGGTCCACCAGGCCGGTGCCCGCAGCGGAGGGCGCCCCGTCGTGCGTCGCGGTGCCCGGGGAGGGGTGCGCGGGCCGCGCGGACGGCGCCGCCCCCGGCGCGGGCGCGGCGTCCGCGGCCGGCGGGTCGGTGACGACCAGCGCCGCCCGGGCGCCCGCCAGGATGCGGCGCACCCGGTCGGCCGGCTGCCCCGGGTCGACGGGGAGGTAGGCGCCCTGTGCCTTGAGGACCGCCAGCAGGGTGACGATCAGCTCCGGCGACTTGTCGAGGCAGAGCCCGACCACCGTCCCCGGGCCGACGCCCCGTTCCCGCAGCCGCCACGCCCGTGCCTCGGCCCGCCGGTCCAGTTCCCCGTAGGTCAGCGTCCGCGCGGGCCCGTGCGGCGACGGAACCGTGACGGCGACGGCCCCGGGGTGGGCGGCGGCGGCCTCGGCGAAGAGCCGGTGGACGGGCCCGCGGGCCGCGTCGTCGGCCGTGCCGTTCGCGCCGCTCCACTCCAGCAGCAGCCGCTTTCGCTCCTCGGCGCCCAGCATCTCCAGCTCCCGGACCTGGCGGTCCGGGCGGGCCCGGGTCAGGGCGTCCACGAGCCGGGAGTAGTGGTCGGCCATCCGCCGCACCGTGGCAGCGTCGAAGAGGTCGGTGTTGTACTTCAGGACGCACCGGAGGACGCCCTCCGTCTCGTCCTCGTACACCGACAGCGTCACGTCGAACTGCCCCTCCTCCTCGGGCAGTTCGATGTAGTCCAGGCGGTACCCGTACCGTTCGGCGGCCACCTTGTGGGTGAGCAGGATGAACATGGCCTGGAAGACGGCCGAACGGCTCGCGTCGTGTTCCAGCCCCAGTTCGTCCACCAGCAGCACGAACGGGTACTCCTGGTGGTCCAGCCCGTTCAGCACGATGGAACGCACCTGCTCCAGCAGCTCCGCCACGCTCGGGTCCCCCGACAGATCCGCGCACAGCGGCAGGGGGTTGACGAAGTACCCGTAGACGGAGGCGAACTCCTCCCGGGTGCGGCCGGTCACCGGACTGCCCACGATCACCTGGTCCTGGCCCGAATACCGGTGCAGGAGGAGGTAGTAGGCGGCCAGCAGCACCATGAACGGGGTCGCCCCGTGCCGCCTGGCCGCCTCGTGGACCCGGGCGGTCGTCCCCGGGTCGAGCACGAAGAACTCCGAGGCGCCGTTGTGCGTCTGCACCGCGGGGCGGGGCCGGTCGGTGGGCAGGTCCAGCAGCGGCACCTCGGCCGGCAGGTGCCCCCGCCAGTAGTCCAGCATCCGCTGCGCCCCGGGCCCGGCCAGGAAGCGGTTCTGTTCGTTGAGGAAGTCGACGTAGCGGGCCGGCACCGGGGCCAGGGAAGGCTCCCGGCCCTGCCGCAGCTCCCCGTAGACCTCCAGCAGCTCCTCGATGAAGGTGAAGGTCGAGAGGGCGTCCGAGACGATGTGGTGGACCGCCTTCATGATGATCCACCGGTCGTGTCCGCGCCGGAACAGCCGGAACCGGAAGAGGGCGTCCCGCTCCAGGTCGTACCGCCTGCGGTACTCCTGGATGATCGTCTCCTCGATCTCCTCCCACTCCTGTCCCTCGACGTCGAAGAGCGCCAGGTCCGGGTCGAGTCCGGGGCCGATCCGCTGCACCGGCTGCCCGTCGCGCAGGTGGAAGGTGGTGCGCAGGGCCGGGTGGCGGAGCACCAGTCTGCGGACCGCCTCGAACACCAGGTCCGGTTCGAGCTCGGCCCGCACCTCCACGGCTCCGCCGATGTTGTACGCGTATCCGTCCGGGTTGAGCTGTTTGAGGAACCAGAGCGCCTTCTGGTTCTGGGTGAGCGGGTGGTCGCCCTCGTCCGAGAACAGCTCCACGGCCGTCGCGGAGCCGGCACCGGTCTCCTCCTCCAGCAGCCCGGTCAGCCCGTCGTGGAGCCGGCGTGCCAGCTCGCCCACCGGGGTGCCGCTGAGCAGCGCCACCACCGGCAGCGCCACCCCGAACTCCGCCTGCGCCTTGGCCCGCAGTTCCATCGCGAGCAGTGAGTCCAGCCCCAGCGTCCCCAGCCCGGCCGAGACGTCCACCGCCTCGGGCGAGGTCCGCAGGACGGTGGAGACGAGCCGGGTGAACCGTCCGGCCACCAGGGACCGGCGTTCCTCGGGCCCCGCCGCCCGGAAGGCGTCGAGCAGACCGCCGTCCGCCGCGTCCTCCTCGGCGGACGCGGACCGCGCGAGGTCGCGAACCAGGGCGGGCGGCTCGTCGTACCAGGCGAGGAAGGTCCGCCAGTCGGCCACGGTGGCCACCACCAGCTGCGCCGGATCCTGGCCGATGACCCGCTCCAGGACGCCCATCCCGGCGTCCGGGGTCAGCGACACCATGCCCCGGCTGTGCAGGTAGTGCTCGACCAGGCCCAGTTCCTCGATCATGCCGGTCGCCCAGGGCCCCCAGTCCAGGCTGAGCCCGGGCAGGCCGCGGGCGCGGCGGTGGCAGGCGAGCGCGTCCAGGAAAGCGTTGCCGGCCGCGTAGTTGGTCTGGCCCGCGGTGGTCAGCAGCGAGGCGACCGAGGCGAACAGCACGAAGTGCTCCAGCGGCTCGTCCCGCAAGTGGTGGTCCAGCAGCAGGGCGCCGATCGCCTTCGGGTCGTACACGGCGTCGAAGGCGGCCCGGTCCATCTCGGTCACCAGGGTGTCCCGCACCTGGCCGGCCAGGTGGAACACCCCGCGGACCGGCGGCGACCCGTCGGCGCGGTACCCGTCCAGCCAGGACGTCAGCGCCTCCTCGTCGGTGACGTCCACCGGGACCGGCACCGGCTGGGCGCCCCACGCCTCCAGCTCCTCGACCAGGGCCACCGCCCGGCCGGACGGCGACGCCGGGTCGGTCCCGGGCCACTCGGCGCGCGGTGGCAGCGGGGACCGTCCCATCAGGATCAGCCGGCGGGCGCCACGGCGCACCAGGGTGCGGCAGAGCAGCCGGCCCAGCGCGCCGAAGGCACCGGTGACCAGGTAGCTGCCGTCCGCGCGCAGCCGCAGGGGGAGCGGTCCGGTCAGGCCGTCGGCGGGGCGCAGGCGGCTGGTGGCGCGGCGCTCGCCCCGCAGTCCGATCTCCTCCTCGTCGGCGGTCCGGAACTCGCGCAGCAGGATCTCGGCCTCCGCCGCGGGGTCCGCCCCGGCCGTCGGATCGAGGTCGATCAACTTGCCGCGGTGTGCCGTGAGTTCCTGGTGGCGCAGGACGCGGGTCACGCCCCAGGCGGGCGCTCCCAGCGGATTCAACGGCTCGCCCGGGGTGACGGGCTGCGCCCCCCGGGTCACGACGTGCAGCCCGCAGGAACCGGCCCGGGCCCGGAGCACCTTCGCCAGGACGACCAGGGAGTACGCCCCTTTGTCCCGCGCGTCGGCGAGTGCGGTCGGCGAGCACCCGTCCACCGGAGGCAGGTCCAGGTTCCACAGGTGGACCACCGAGCCCCGGAACGGCGCGCCTTGGGCGTCCAGCACCCGCTCCAGGTGGCCGGCGTCCCCCGGAACGACGTGGAAGGTGTCGCCGGCCGGGTCGGACGCGTACGCGGTCCCCGCCCGGACCAGCCGGCAGCGGTGGCCGTGGGCCCGCGCCAGCGCGGCGAAGGCGTCGCCGAGGCCCTGCTCGTCGGCCAGGACCAGCCAGTCCCGGCAGGCGTCGGCGGCCCCGTCCGGCCCTTCGGCGAGGTGCTGCGGGGCTTCGACGGCCGACGGGACCCCGGCGGGACGCGGGGCCCCGGCCGCCTGCGGGGCCCCGGCGTCCCCGGCGGCGGGCTCGTCCCCGGCCGGCCCGGTCACGGCGGGTGTCCCGGTCCCCGCGGGCCCGGCCTCCCACGGGCGGTCCACCCAGACGGGCACCGTCAGCCAGGAGTCGACGGTGGACCGCGCGACCGTGGCCGACGCCTGCTCGACGTCCGCCGCGCGCAGTCCGCGCAGCCGGCCCAGCGCCGTTCCGTCCTCCGCGTACAGGGCGAGGTCGCCGACCAGTTCGGTCGCGTCGTCGCGCGTCACGGTGGCGTGCGCCCAGAGCGTCCGGTCGCCGACCGGGGCGAGGCACATCTCGTCCAGCGACAGCGGCAGCCGGATGCCGGCGCCCGCTCCCCTGCCCGGAGCGGGTTCCGGGCCCGCGTCCGGGGCGGTGTCCGTGTCCGTCCCGGTGTCCGTCCCGTCCGCGCGCGGCAAGGTCCCCGCGGGGATCCGCGGCGTCAGCAGGGACTGGAAGCAGGCGTCGAGGAGCACCGGGTGGATGTGGTGCCCGGCGGCGTCACCGACGCCCTCGGGCGGGGCGACGCGCGCCAGCACCTCGCCGTCACCGATCCAGACCTCCTGGATCGCCCGGAACGCCGGCCCGTAGTGATAGCCGAGCGCCGCCAGCCCGGCGTAGCACTCGGCGCGCCCCAGCCGGCGCCCGCTGCGCCGCTGGACGGAGGCCGGGTCCAGCGGCGGGCCGGCCGCGAGCGCCTGGCCGGTGCGCAGGACGCCGCGGGCGTGCACCACCGGTTCCGCTCCCGGCCCGGCCGTACTGCGCACGGTGAAGTCCGCGGTCTCCGGGTCCACCGACAGGTGGACCGTCCGGGCCTCCTCCTCGCTGAGGAACAGGGCTCTGCGCAGCTCGATCCCGGCGAGCGTCGCCCGGGCGCCCCCGGTCAGCGCCTTCACCGCCTGCGTCGCCATCTCCAGGTAACCGGCGGCGGGGAACACCACGGCGTCCTGGATGCGGTGGTCGGCCAGGTAGGGCAGCCGTTCGGTGTCCAGCACGGCCTCCCAGACGGTCCCCGAGGGATCGGTGCGCCGTCCCAGCAGCGGGTGGTCGAGCAGGCCGAGCCGGACCCGCGCCACCGGCTCCGGCTCCGTCCAGTGCCGCTCCCGCCGCCAGGGGTAGCGGGGCAGCGACACCGGGGCACCGTCCGGCTGGAGCACGTCCCAGTCGACGTCGACACCGAGCGTGTGCAGGGTCGCCAGCGAGACGGCGAAGCGCTCGGACTCGTCCTCCTCGCGCCGCAGCGAGGGCACGGTGACGGCGGCGCGGCCCTGTGCCTCCAGGCACTCGCGGATCGAGTGGGCCAGCACGGGATGCGGTCCGACCTCCAGGAACAGCCGGTGGCCGTCGTCCGCCAGACGGTCCACGGCCGCGCGGAAGGCGACCCGGTCGCGGACGTTGCGCCACCAGTACCCGGAGTCCAGCACCACGTCGTCCGCTGTGCCGGCCATGCCGGTGAGCTGCACCGGGACCCGGGCGGGCCGGGGGGCGAGCCCGTCCAGCGAGGCGAGCAGCTCGTCCTTGATCAGTTCCATCCGAGCGCTGTGGTAGGGGACCCGGACGTCGAGCCGCTTGGCGAAGACCTGCTCGGCCCGCAGCTCTCCGGCCAGCCGGGTCAGTGCCTCCGTGTCCCCGGCGAGGGTGACCGCCGTGGGGCTGTTGACGGCGGCGACGCACACCGTTTCCCCGTACGGACGCACCCGGCGCTCCGCCTCCTCCTCGGACAGCCCGAGGGCGAGCATGCCGCCGGTCCCGGCCAGGGTGTGCTGGAGGCGGCTGCGGTGGACGGCGATGCGGACAGCGTCCTCCAGGGAGTAGACGCCCGCCTCGTAGAAGGCCGCGATCTCCCCGGTGCTGTGTCCGACGACGGCGTCCGGACGGACCCCGCGGGAGCGCCACAGTGCGGCGAGGCCGACCTGGAGGGCGAAGTTGGCGGGCTGGGCGAGCCAGGTCTCGGCCATCCGGGAGGAGCCGGCGTCGGCCGTCATCTCCTCCAGCAGGGACCAGCCGGCGATCCGGCGGACCTCCCGGTCGCAGGCGGCGACCGCTTCCCGGAACACCGGTTCGTCCTCCAGCAGCACCCGGCCCATGCCCCACCACTGCGGTCCCATGCCGGTGAACACCCAGACCAGCCCCTGACGGCCGGGTTCCGTCCGGCGGTTCTGCACGACCCTGGGGTGCGGTTCGCCCCGCAGGTGGGCGTCGAGTGCCTCCGCCAGGTCCTCCCGGGAGGTGTGGACCACGCACAGGCGCGACTCGAGGTGCTGGCGGCGGTGGGCCAGCGTGTGGCCCAGGTCGGCCAGGCCGACCGCCGCTCCCGGGCCGCCGTCGAGCTCCCGGCGGATGTTCGCGGCGAGATCGGGGAGGGCGTCGGGGTG
>NZ_LIRG01000249.1 GCF_001419695.1 Streptomyces prasinopilosus | reverse complement strand
GCCCGGCTTCCTGCGGGGTGAGGCGGGAGCGGGCAGAGCGGAGGAACTCCGCCATCGGTGTGCTGTCGGGGTGCTCACGGTCCATCTGTCCAGGATCGCGCAGCCGCCGACGATCCGACAGCAAGAGGGTGGCCCACTTTGTCCCCCGATACGGCGGGCCATTCTGCGGCCTCTCTTGCCTTCTCGGAGCTGGTTCAGTGGAAGCCGGGCCTCGCCGCCGGAAGCGGCGGTCCGGGGCACTTCGTGAACACACAATGTGGAGGCATCTCATGTCGACGTGGTTCATCACCGGCGCATCCCGCGGACTGGGACTGGAAATCGCGCGGGCCGCGCTCCGCAACGGCGACACGGTCGTGGCCGCCGCTCGGAACCCGCGGAACCTGCCGGACGACCTGCGCCAGTCCGACCGGGTCCTCGGCGTCACCCTCGACGTCACCCGTACCGAAGACATCACGGGCGCCGTCGAGGTGGCCGTGCGTCACTTCGGCGGCATCGACGTCCTCGTCAACAACGCGGGCCGTGGCCTGCTCGGAGCACTGGAGGAGATCACCGACTCCGAAACACGCTCCCTGTTCGACCTCAACGTCTTCGGGCTGATCAACATGACCCGCGCCGTCCTGCCCGTCATGCGAGCAGCCGGAGCGGGCAAGATCGTGCACATCGGCTCCCGCGGCGGATTCGAGGGGGAGCCCGGAGTGAGCATGTACAACGCCTCGAAGTTCGCGGTGGCCGGCATCAGCGAGGCGCTCGCGGGCGAGATGGCGCCGTTCGGGATCCAGAGCATGGTCGTGGAACCCGGCGTCTTCCGCACCGACTTCCTCGACACCCGTTCCCTGTCGACCGCGGCCCAGCGCATGCCCGCCTACTACGGCACACCCGCCCACGCCACCCTGGACTGGAGGGACACCGCCAACCACACGCAGCTCGGGGACCCCGTCAAGGGCGCCGCCCTGATCTACGAGGTCACCAGCGAGGACAAGCTCCCAGGGCATCTGGCCCTGGGCCGCGACGCGATCGAACGCCAGCTGGTCAAGATCCGCAGCCTTCAGGACGACCTTGCGGCCTGGCAGGACAAGTCCGCCGCCACAGCCTGCGACGACGCCTTGTGACCACCCCGGCCGATCCCAGAGAAGAACAGGAAGGACCCCTAGCCATGACATCCCTGCTCACCGGGCGACCGCTGGACGGCCGCGTGGCTGTCGTCACCGGCGCCTCCAGCGGAATGGGTGCGGCTACCGCACGCCGCCTCGCCGAACTCGGCGCCGCTGTCGCCGTCGTCGCACGTCGACAGGAGAAGCTCTCAGCCCTCACCGCGGATATCGCCTCGGCCGGCGGAAAGGCCGTATGCCTGCCCGTCGACGTCACTGATCGAGCAGCCGTCCGTACGGCCGCCGACCAAGTGCGGGACGCACTGGGACCGGCGGACCTCGTGTTCAACAACGCGGGCGTCCAGCTGATCTCCGCCATCGACGAGCTCAAGGTCGACGACTGGCAGCGGCAGATCGATCTCAACGTCACGGGAGTGATGAATGTGATCGCTGCCTTCCTCCCGCACCTGACCGCCACAGCCGAGCGTGGAAAGCCCGCCGACCTGATCAACACCTCCTCCATCGCGGCGACCCGCATCCTGGAGAAGTTCTCGATCTACTCGGGTACCAAGGCGTACATCAGCCACCTCACCCGTCTCATCCGGGTCGAACTGGGCCGGAAGAACGTGCGCGTAAGCGCCATCGAGCCGGGCATGGTCGACACCGAACTACCCGACCACGTCACGGACCCCGACGCCAGCGCCCTGATGGCCGGCCTGCTCCGCGACATCGAGTGCCTGCGCAGCACCGACATCGCCGAAACCGTTGCCTTCATCGCCGCCCTTCCCCGGCACGTCAACATCAGCGAGCTGACCGTCCTGCCCACGGCCCAGCCCGTCTAGCGCACGATGAGGTGGCCGTCGCGGGGGCGGACGGCCGCAACGTGCGAGAGCTGGCAGATACACAGGCCGTCGGCGACGGCGTTGCCCATGCCGCAGGTGTCGTAGCCGTCGGCGCACTCGCGCTCGGCCAGGACCACGGTCTGCCAGCCAGTGACCTCGGCGACGGCGTGGGCGAGCGCATGGCACTGGCCCTGGGTGAACGCCGCGCGAGCGTTGTCGTCGAGGCGGCCGGGGGTGACCTGGAACTGGGCGGTGTTGGCGCCGAGGACGGTCACGGGCCGGTCATCGGGCAGGCCGAAGGCGTCGGTGAGCAGCTGGATGAACGTCTCCAGCTTCTCGTCGGCCTCCAGCGCGGTGATGCGGCGGGTCTCTTCGTACTCGTCGAACTCGCCGTCCACCACGCCCTCGATGCCGCAGTGCTCCTTGAGGGCGATGTGGTGGCGGGCGGCCATCTGGCGGTAGTCGGCGAGGATCTGGTGGACGACGGAGCGGGGATCGAGCGTGTCAGACAAGGGCGGTCCTCTTAGCAGGGAAGACGGCGCGGGTGCGCGTCTGCAGCGCCGGTGCCGATGCCGGTGAGGGGGCACGGTGTCCTCCGGTGGGCAGGCCCAGGGCCTGCTCGCCGAGGTACTGCATGGTGCCGTCCCTATAAAAGGGGCGCATGGACCCGGAGCGGTCCAGCACCAGGTACACGGCTGCGCGCTGCCCGTCCAGACCGTTCTTGGAGAGACTGAAGGCCGCCTTCTTGGTCAGGTCCAGCACGCCCGTGCGGGCGCGCATCGGCGTTGCGGGCTCGGCGGCCGCGGTCGGGGCCGACGGGTTTTCAGAGCGGGAGGCGAAGAGCTTCTTGAACATGGACTTCCGATCGGGAGGAGGGATAGGCCTTCGGTAGGTGCCGCTGGGGCGACCAGGACGAGCGCGGTGGGCAGCCTGCTGTTGGCGAGCGCCGTGTGGTGGCCGGGCGTGCACTGCGGCGAGCGGCCTGAGAGCCTGTCGGGTGGCCAACTGATTACGCCGAGCATGCGCTGCTGATGGCCCCGGAGTTGTCGTACTGGCACGCACTGCGTGACCATTTCGGGGCTGGCGTCGCCGAGGGCAGATCGCTGCCGTCACGCTCGCGCGTGATCAACCGTCCGGCACGTTTTCAGAGGAAAACGCGCGCCAACTCCAGCCACTTCTGTGCGTCCTTGCCGGTTGCCGTTATATCGGTCTCGGACCAGGGGCGACGCCGGGTGACACCTAGGCAGAAGTCCATGGCGCTGCCCCGTAGCGTTTGGGCGGCAGTCTCGGGACCCCACACCCAGGTCTGTCCGTCAGGTGCTGTCAGCTCGACGCGGAAGGGGCCCGCTGGTTCAGGCAGTCCGACGGCGGCGAAGGACAGCGTTCGTCCTAGCACCCCCAGCAGAGCCACGTGCTGCAGTCGATCGGTCGGAGGGTGTGCCACGCCCACAGCATCGAAGACGTCTTGCCCGTGGGCCCAGGTTTCCATCAGACGAAGGGGAATCATCAGGGCCGGGGTGATCTCCGACATGTACCAGGGGGATGCGTGGTCCCATGGCGTGTCGCGCAGCGCCGCCGCGAGGTCCGCTCGACCGGCCCTCCACTCGTCCAGGAGTACCGACCGAGGTTTGGCCGCTCCCTCGGCGGCGGCCTTGTCGGCATGTTCGCTGCCTTCGGCTTCTGCCCGCGCGAGCTCGGCGCTGAACGCGTCCGGAGTGCGCAGGGCGCTGAGTGCGTTTGCGTCCGACCATGCGAGATGTGCTATCTGGTGGGCGACCGTCCAGCCCGGTGCCGGTGTCGGTATGGACCAGTCGTCGACTGCCGTGACCAGGACGTCGAGATCATCGCCCTCAGCGACCAGCGCGGCCAGGACACCGGCGTCATCCACCTCGGGGACGGCGAGGTTGTAGTTCAGCATGGATGTCATGATGCCCTCTTCCCTGATACCCACCGGAGGCGGGGCTCGACGCACCACGGACCACCGCGCTTCCTCAACGGTGGCCAAAGGGTGTTCGGGGCTGGTCGCGTAAGTCGCGTGACGGCTACGATCTGCCCTCCAGGCACGGCCGTCAGCGGCCCATGCTATCCGTCCAGCCTGAGCGATGAGGCCTGGGGCATCATCCAGCCGGTCCTTCCCGTGCGGGACCTGCGCAAAGGGGGAGGGGTACGCAAGTACGGAGACCGGCTGGTACTCGACTCGATCTTCTACGTGCTGCGCTCGGGCTGCCAGTGGCGGATGCTGCCCCGGGATCTGATGCCCTGGGACGCGGCCCACCGCTGGTTCACCAAGTGGCGCCGGGATGGCACCTGGGACCGTATCCACGACGCGCTTCGCCGTCAGGTCCGGATCGGGGCCGGACGTGATCCCGAGCCGTCGGCCGCCGTGATCGACGCTCAGTCGATCAAAACCAGTGAGGGTGGCGAGGCACGTGGATTCGACGCGGGCAAGCGAACGGCCGGGCGGAAGAGACACGTGATCGTCGACACGATGGGCCTGCTGCTGGTGGTCGCCGTCACCTCCGCGTCCGTTCAGGACCGTGCCGGAGGCCGTACCGTCCTGGCCCGGCTCGCCACCGACTTCCGCACGGTCAGCCTGGTGTGGGCTGATGGCGGATACGCCAACTTCGTTGATTCCAAGCTGCTTTCCTGGGCCCGCGACGCGTTGGGCATCATCGTCGAGATCGTGAAGCGGACCGATGACGTCAAGGGATTCAAGGTTCTGCCCCGACGCTGGGTGGTGGAGCGAAGTTTCGGCTGGCTGGTCCGCAACCGTCGCCTCACTCGCGCCTACGAACGGCTGACCGCGACCTCCGAGGCCATGATCAAGGTGGCGATGATCCGGCTAGTGATCTGAGTCAGAGATTCGTCGGCAGTAGGCGGCGACTTTGTCGAGGATCTCGTCGGCGGTCTTCGTCCAGACGAAGGGTCTGGGGTGTTCGTTCCAGTCGGCGAGCCAGGACCTGATGTCGCGTTCGAGGGCCTGGACGGAGCGATGGACGCCGCGCTTGAGTTTCTTCTGCGTCAGCTCGGCGAACCACCGCTCGACCAGGTTCAGCCAGGACGCGCTGGTCGGCGTGAAGTGCAGGTGGAACCGTGGATGCGCCAGCAGCCACTTCTTGATGTCGGGTGTCTTGTGGGTCGCGTAGTTGTCCAGGATCAGATGCACCTGGAGGCCGGTCGGGACTTCCTTGTCGAGTTTGGCGAGGAACTTCTTGAACTCCGCGGCCCGGTGGCGGCGATGCAGGGAGCCGATGACCTTGCCGGTCGCCACTTCCAGGGCGGCGAACAGGGTGGTGGTGCCGGCGCGGACGTAGTCATGGGTGACCCGCTGCGGGACCCCGGGCATCATCGGCAGCACCGGCTGGGAACGGTCCAGCGCCTGGATCTGCGACTTCTCGTCCACGCAGAACACCAAGGCCCGCTCGGGCGGATCCAGATACAGACCGACGACGTCGTGGACCTTGTCGACGAAGTACGGGTCTGTCGACAGCTTGAAGGTCTCCGAGCGGTGCGGCTGCAGGCCGAAGGCCCGCCAGATCCGCGACACGGTCGACTGCGACAGTCCCATCTCCTTCGCCATCGCCCGCGTCGACCAGTGCGTGGCGTTCTTCGGCGTCGACTCCAACGTCTTGGTGACCACGGCGGCGACCTGCTCGTCGGTCACCGTCCGGGGACCGCCGGAGCGCGGCATGTCGCCCAGTCCGGCGATCCGGTGCTCGACGAACCGCTTCCGCCACCGACCCACCGCATGCGGCGTCGAACCGAGCTGAGCGGCCACGTCCTTGTTCGACGCGCCGCTCGCGCAGGCCAGGATGATCCGGCAGCGCAGCGCCCAGGCCTGCGGCGTGGAACGGCGCCGCACCCATCCCTCCAGCGCAGCCCGTTCCGCATCCGACAGGATCAACTCGGCCTTCGGCCTCCCAGTACGCGCCACCCCGCAACCCTACACATCTGAACAGAATCCCTGACTCAGAAGACTAGGGCGTGTGTCGGAAGTGCTCTACGTTGGCTCACGTGAGTGCGCGGGGGTGGAGTTACCGATATGTCGGACCGGTCGAGCTGAAGGCTGCGGTCCGGCCTGGCAGCGGCGGGTGCCGGATCAGTTCGGCGGCTGGATCGCTGGGCGATCGGCGGCGGAGCTGGCCGAACCGTTCACCTTCGTGGTCGGCACGGACGGTGTGCTTCGGCTGGCACCGCGGCGGAGCGAGCACGTGGCTTGCGCCGACGGAGCCATGGTTTTCAGTGCCGGCGAGATCGGTTTCGTACGTGAGGCGGACCGGTGGGCCGTGAGCGAGGTCAGTAACCAGTCCACCGGGTACTGCCCGGACGTCACCTCCTGGCCGGCAGTCGCTCGCGCTCTGGACGCTGTAGGGCTCGGGCGGCCCTCCGGCTTCACCCACGAGGTGGTGTTCCGGCGGTGTCCTGGCTGTCAGGAGCACAACATCGTGCGTGAGGACGACTTCGTCTGCGTCTTCTGCGGCAGCGATCTGCCGGAGACCTGGAACGTGGATCCCACCGTGTGACGGCCGAGGGTCACAGCCACTCGTTGATGGCCGCGACGAGGACGGTCGCCTCGTAGCGGACCGCGAGCTTGTCGTAGCGGGTGGCCACAGCCCGGTGGCGCTTGAGGCGGTTGATCCCTGTGCCGCTCGAAAAGTCATCGGTACAGGTGGGAGTGATGCGGTTCGACCCTGAGAGCATGTCCGCGTGACCGTGTCCCTGCTGTCCAAGGTGGCCCGGAGGCTGCCGTCCGTCCCGCCGGTGCTGCCGCGCCGCGACACCACCCAGGATGCGGAACTGCTCGTGCCACGGCACGAGAACGCCGTCCTGCGCCGCCAACCGGCCGGCCTGGCCCGCTCCGAGCCGGCCGACCGATTCCGGTGCGCCGCCCCGTCCGCGCCGATACCGGCGCGAGGTCTTCCCGGTCACCCCGCCACCCTGCCCGCCCGGCACCACAAACCCGTCGCCGCCACGCGGGATTACACCGCACGCCGACGCACCGGACGCCCGCCCGCCCGAGCGGCGATCAAGACGCTCGTTCCGCGGCCGGCCCAGGAGAACCCGCGGTGGGGCCACCGGCGCATCCAGGGGGAGTTGGCCCGACTCGGGCATCGGATCGCTGCCTTGACGGTCTGGGAGATCCTCAACGCCGCGGGCGTCGACCCGGTGCCTCGTCGTGCCGGTCCGACCTGGCGCGAGTTTCTGGCCGCCCGGGCCGAGGGGCTCATCGCGGCGGACTTCTTCCACCTCGACACCGTGCTCGGCACGAGGCTGTACGCACTGGTGTTCCTCGAGCACGGCGCGAGGCGCCTGCACCTCACCGAAAGTCACCGCCCAGCCCACCCGGGAGTGGGCCGTGCAACAGGCGCGGAATCTCGCCGCCGACCCGGGCATGCACATGGAATCTCTACGATTTCTGCTGCGTGACCGCGACGGCAGGTACGGTGTGGCGTTCGATGCGGTCTTCGCGGCCGAGGAGCTGGAGGTGATCTTGAGTGCCCCGCGGGTTCCTCGGATGAACGCTCCCTGCGAGAGGATCATTGGCAGCATCCGGCGCGAGATGCTCGACCACGTCCTGATCGTGGGCGAGGCCCATGCCCGCCAGGTCCTGGCCGCCTACCGGCGGCACTACAACACCCACCGACCTCACCAGGCCCGACAGCAACCACCGCCTGATGCCAAGGAACGGCCCGACGCCACCGTGCACGACCTCAACGCCCGCCGAGTGCTGCGGACCAGAATCCTCGGTGGCGTGATCAGCGAGTACCGTTATATCGCTTGACCGGCGACGATGACTTTTCGAGCGGTATAGGTGCCGGCCGGCGCCGCAGTGCCGTCCTCGCCTGCAGCGATGATTTTCCGAGCCTCACAGGCTGCGTCGGCGCGGGCACCGGCACGGTCGCACCGGGCTTCAAGGCTGGCATCGACACCGCCTCGCGCACACCGGACGTGGGAGACCGACGCTTCACCGCGGGTGTCCTGGTGCAGGCGAACTTCGGCGGCGCCCTGCGCGGCCTGGGCCGCATCGTGACCCCGCGGTCTCCGAGCCTCGAGTCCGACGATCCGGCGCCGGCGCCGTTGGCGGAGACCGGCTCCTGCATGATCGTGGTGGCCACGGACGCCCCCGCTCGACGCCCGGCAGCTCACCCGTGTCGCGCGAAGGGCGGCGTTCACCCTCGCACGCACGCACGGGCGCGGCCTACGGCCACGGCAGCTGCGACTACGCCGTGGCCTTCGGCACCCGGCCGAACGCCGTCGCCTGCGCGGCCGACGCCGAACCGGGCCCGCTCAGCACAGCGCGGCCCGTCGTCAGGCTGAAGTCGGCAGCCGGTACGGGAGTCACCTATGTGACCCGTAAGAACCGTCTGAACGACCCCGACCAGCTCGTCCTGCGCAAGTACGATCCGGTCGCCGGAGAGCACGTCCTCTTCCGCGAAGAACGATGACACCCGCCTCCCTCGCCCTCGTGCAGCCCCGCGGAAGGAGAACGTGATGAAGGTACGCAAGTCCTTGCGCTCGCTGAAGTCCAGGCCCGGCGCCCAGGTGGTGCGCCGACGGGGCGTGACCTTCGTGATCAACAAGAAGGATCCGCGGTTCAAGGCCCGCCAGGGCTGACCAGCCACCGCACCACCCGGACGGCCCGGTACCGCGCCCGGTGGACGCGCGCCTGGCCAGGATGGAGCCCCACGCCCAGTCGGGGCGAGCGGACGTCCAGGAGGCGGAGATGGCGGTGGACCGGGTCGGCATGGTCGTACACGGCGGACGTCCCGAGGCCGCGGAGGCGGCCCGCACGGTCCGTGCATGGTGCGCCGAACATGCCGTCGCCTGCAAGGACATCGACGTGTGGAACGACGGCGAACGGCGCAGCGCCCGGCAGGAAGTGGCGGCGGCCGGCGACCCCGGCCTCGTCGTCACCCTCGGCGGGGACGGCACCTTTCTGCGCGGGGCCCGGCTCGCGGCCGCCATCGACGCGCTGGTCCTCGGTGTCGACCTCGGCCGCGTGGGTTTCCTGACCGAGGTGCCCATGACCATGGTGCGTACGGCGCTGGACGCCGTGCACGACGACCGGCTCGACGTGGAGCAGCGCATGCTGCTGACCATGCGTGCCTCGTGCCGCCTGGAGGTGCCCTCGGACATCGAGGCGCTCATGAGCTACGGCCGAGGCCCGCTCCTGCCCCCGACCAGCGTGCGCTCCGACTGCGAGACGGGCGGCGAGTGGGGCATCCCGCTGGACGTGACCGCCCTTAACGACGTCGTACTGGAGAAGCTCGCCAGGGACCGGCAGATCTCGGTCGGGGTCTACATCGCGGGCCGGCTGCTGGCCTCGTACTCCGCCGACGCGCTGCTGGTGGCCACACCGACGGGATCGACCGCCTACAGCTTTGCCGCCGGCGGCCCCGTAGTCTCGCCGGGCACCGAGGCACTGGTCTTCACACCGGTGGCGCCGCACATGACGTTCAACCGGTCGGTCGTCGCCGCCCCGGACGAGCCCGTCGGGCTGCGGGTGCTCGAGCGCTCGGGCCGCGCCGCCGTCAGCATCGACGGCCAGCTCCGCGGCGTGATCGGCCCCGGTGACTGGATCGGCGTCTACGCCGCACCGCGCAAGCTGCGTGCCGTACGGCTCGGCCCGATGGACTTCTACGGCCGCCTCCGTGACCGTATGAACCTCACCGACGCGCCTGCCGCGGTCGCCGACGGCACGCCCGCACCGCTCTGGCCGGTCCGCAGTGCGCCGCCGGGAGACCTGGCGCACCTCGCCATGCCGGACGACCCGACGGCATCCGGGTGACGGGGCCCGTCACTCCCTACCCCACCTGGGAACCTCCCGCGCCCCCGGGGACGCGGCACTCGGCGCGGACTGTCGGCGGAGCAGGCCCATCAACGTCAGGGAGCCCGGCCCGAAGAAGACCAGGAGAAGGAAACCCCAGCAGGGCGCTGTCACGTTGGCTGACAGGATGGGAGGATCCTCGGGCTGATCACGGTGGAGGGGGCCATCCGTGGAGGACATGTCGCCGTCGTACAAGGGGCACCGGTATCCGGTCGAGATCATCTCCCACTGCGTGTGGCTGTACTTCCGCTTCCCGCTGTCGTTCCGGGAGGTGGAGGAGCTGATGCTGGAGCGCGGTGTGATCGTCTCGTACGAGACGATCCGCCGCTGGTGTCTGAAGTTCGGCCAGGCCTACGCGAACGGGCTGCGCCGCCGCCGGTCCCGGCCCGGCGACAAGTGGCATCTGGACGAGGTCTTCATCAGGATCAACGGAGAGCGGAAATACCTGTGGCGGGCTGTCGACCAGGACGGGATGGTGCTGGACATCCTGGTGCAGAGCCGCCGGGACACGGCTGCGGCCGGGCGCTTCTTCCGCCGCCTGTTGAAGAAGACAGGCGAGGTGCCGCGGGTGATCGTCACGGACAAGCTCTGCTCCTACGGAGCGGCCCACCGCGAGGTGATGCCCTCGGTCGAACACCGCTCGCACCAGGGCCTGAACAACCGGGCGGAGAACAGTCATCAGCCGACGAGGCAGCGCGAACGCGCCATGAAGGGCTTCCGCAGCGTGGGCGCCGCGCAGTGGTTCCTGTCCGCGTTCAGCGGCATCTCACCCCACTTCCGGCCCCGCCGCCACCCGATGACCGCTCCCGGCTACCGCGCCGAGATGACCGTCCGCTTCGCCCTCTGGGAGCAGGTCACCGGCGTCACCGGCCGGCCTGCCGCGGCCTGAGCCCAGGGCCGGCACCCGGCCCCACCACACCTCGACACACCGTCAGACACCCGCACACCCAAACAACGCCCACCCGCGCGGCGGCCTTCTAGTCAATCCTGCGCTGCCTGGGCCACGGGCCGGCGCGACGGGCACGCGGCGGGTCAGCCGGCCCGCCGCGTGCGGCGGCGGACCGGCGGTCGGCGTGACCCGCTACTCGTCCTCGGACAGCGTGATGGCGCCCACGGGGCAGGCGCGGGCGGCCTCCCGGACCAGCGGGTCGCCGGCACCGTCCTCCCGGCCGGGCAGCAGGGCGCTGAAGCCGTCGTCGTCCTGGGTGAACACTCCCGGCGCGGTCAGGGCGCACTGTCCGGCGCCGATGCAGCGGTCCTTGTCGATCTCGATGTGCATGACGGCAGCCTCTTACCAGCCGACGGGCAGTTCCAGCATCCCCTGGATGGTGGTGCCGGGTTTGAAGGGGATCTCCTCCGGCGGGGCGGCGAGCCGGAGCCCGGGCAGCCGTTCGAGGAGCGTGCGCAGGGCAATCTCCAACTCGGTGCGGGCGAGGTTCTGGCCGAGGCACTGGTGGATGCCGAAGCCGAAGGCGACGTGGTGACGGGTCGAGCGGTGGAAGTCGAGCGTGTCGGGCGCCGGATAGACGTCCTCGTCGCGGTTGATGACGGAGGTGGAGAAGACCACGCCGTCCCCGGCCCTGATCGTGGTCCCGGCGATCTCGATGTCCTCGGTGGCCAGCCGCAGCAGCCCGTCCGCGATGGACAGCATCCGCATGAGTTCCTCGATCGCGTCCGGCAGCAGCGAGGGGGCGGCGCGCAGTTCGGTCAGCCGGTCGGGGTGCAGCAAGAGCGTGTAGGTGCCGAGGGAGATCATGTTGGCCGTGGTCTCGTGGCCCGCGACCAGGAGGATCATCGCCAGCGCGGTCAGCTCCTCGCGGTCCAGCTCGCCCTCGCGCAGCCGCTGCTGGACGAGTTCGTCCAGCAGGCCCTCGCCGGGCTGCCGCTGCTTGTGGTCGATCAGTTCCTCCAGGTACGCCGCCAGCCGGTCCCGGGCGTCCTGCGTCTCCTCGGCCGTCGGTCCCCGCAGCAGCCGCCTCGACTGCTCCTCGAAGAACTCGTGGTCGGCGTAGGGCACGCCGAGCAGGGCGCAGATCACCATGGACGGAACCGGCAGCGCGAAGGCACGCACCAGGTCGACGGGCGGCCCCTGCGCGATCATCGCGTCCAGCAGTTCGTCGACGATCTCCTGGATGCGCGGCCTCAGCTCGGTGGCGCGCTTGAGGGTGAAGCTCGGGATCATCATCCGCCGCTGGGTGCGGTGCTTGGGGTCGTCGACGCCCAGGAGTGCCGGCTTGCGGTCGCGGACCGCGGCGAAGCGGGGCGTGGTGACGGGGAAGCCCGAGCGGGTGCGGTCCGTGGACAGCCGGGGGTCCGCCAGCAGGACGCGGGCGGCGGCGTGGCCGGTCACGAGCCAGGCCGGGCGGCCGTCGTAGAGCTGGATGCGAGCCAGTGGCCGGGCGGTGCGCAGCGGGTCGTACCCGGTGGGCGGGTGATAGGGGCAGGTCCGGTCCTGGGGGAAGGAGACAGGCTCGGACAGTTCGGTCAGGTCTGTCATGGAAGACCTCGCAGACGAAGGATGCGTCGTGCCGATCTTCATTAGATGCCCGGGGCACCTAGGGCACGACATGAAGTTCGGCCAGATCGGGGACCTGCGGGATCTGGCTGGGAACCACCCATTCCGCATCGTAATTCGGTTGCCGCCCGAACGGCGCTGGATACAGGATCCGGCCATGTCCACGACCGATGTGTCCTCGCCGCTGCCGTCCGCCGCCGACCTCTTCGCGCGGTCCCGGCAGCAGCCCGGCCGTCCCTGGAGGCCCGGTCCGCCGCGGTCGTGAGCGCCGCGCTCGTCGCGGGCCTGCTCGCGGGCTACGGCATCGCCGTGCCCGTCGGCGCCGTCGCGACCTGCCTCTCCGGGAGGTGGCACGTGAGCGTGCACCAACCCGGATCAGCCGTACTGCGACCGGCGCCACCCGGCCCGGGGCGGCGGCGACCTGTGCGGCGGTGACCTGCCGCTGGGCCGGGCCCGTCTACAGGCGCAGCAGTCGCTCCGTGATCTCCCGGTACTGCCGCAGCGCGTGCCGGAACTCCTCCGCCTGCGCCTGGGCATCCTGGTCCTGCCAGCCCGCACGCAGGACGCGTCGCCGTTCCGCGAGGGCGCTCGCGAGCTCTGCGGTGACCTCGTCGAAGGCGCTCTCGCCCGCCTCCAGCGCCTCATGCGGGGTATCGGCGAAGTCGAGGAGGGCCTGCCGCAGGAGCTGGGAGTGTGGGTGCCGATAAATCATCCGCCCAGGTCACGGCCTTGACCGGCCATCTCTGATGTGGCTGCCGGCCGCCCCGCTGTCTTCACCTGGGCAGGGGAAAACGGCGGTCGTGCTGCTGCGCCTGGCCTACCTCGCCGCTACCAACATCTTCATCCTGCTACGCCTCCTGCCGATGAGTGACCGCGAGAAGGACGTGGAGATTCTCGCCCTGCGGCACCAACTGCTCATCCTGCAACGCCAGGTTGCCAAGCCCGCGTTCACCGACACCGACCGTGTGGTTCTCGCCGGCCTGTTCCACCACCTCCCGAGAGAGAAACTGCATCACCTCCTGCTGCTGGTATGCCCGGACACGATTCTGCGCTGGCGCCGCAACCTGCTCAGGCAACGCCATGCCGCCACCTGCGCGCCCAAGCGCCGCGGGCGCCCACCCACCGTCCGTTCGATTCGCGCTCTGGTGCTGCGCCTGGCCCGCGAGAACAGCTCCTGGGGCTACCGACGGATCCACGGCGAGCTCGCGGCGCTGGGCATCAAGGTCGCCGCCTCGACCGTCTGGGAGATCCTTCGCGAGCACGGCATCCCGCCCGCGCCCGAACGGCAGAGCACCACCTGGGCTGCCTTCCTGCGCAGCCAGGCCGACGCGTTGCTCGCCTGCGATCTTTTCGAGACCCGGACGCTGACCGGGGCGCGGATGTACGCCTTCGCCGTCATCGAGCACTCCACGAGGCGCATCCGGATCCTGGACGCCACCGCTCACCCGACCGCGGAGTGGATCGTGCAGCTCGGTCGCAACCTCGTCATGGACCTGGAGGACGCGGGCAGCAGGGCCAGGTTCCTGATCCGGGACCGAGACGCGAAGTTCACCGCCGCCTTCGACGCCCTGCTGGCCGACGCCGGCCTGAAGGTGATCACCACCGGCATCCGGATACCCCGGATGAACTCCCTCATGGAGCGCTGGATCCAGACCTGCCGGCGCGAGCTCCTCGACCGCACCTTGATCTGGAACCAGAGCCACCTCCTGTACGCGCTCCGCGAGTTCGAAACCTTCTGCAACGAGCACCGGCCGCACCGAACGCTGAAGCAAGCCGCACCCCTTCGCGCACTACCCGAACCGATCAACGTGCCAGCGCACATCAGACATATGAAAGTCCCCCGACGGGATCGACTCGGCGGAACCCTTCACGAATACTGGAATGCTGCATGACCAGGCCGGATGATTTGTCGGCACCCGCAAGGTCGCAGCCGACCACCCGGCCATCCGCAAGGTCTGGGTCGACGGCGGCTACCGCAAGCACTTCGTCGAGCACGCCGCCACCCTGGGCATCGACCTGGGAATCACCGCCCGCACCCCGGGGACCAGGGGCTTCACCCCGATTCCGAAACGCTGGACGGTCGAGCGGACCTACGGCTGGCTGATGCTCCACCGCCGCCTGGACCGCGACTACGAGACCCTTCCGGCTCGCTCCGAAGCCATGATCCATATCGCGATGGCCGACCTGATGGCTCGCCGCCTCACCGGCGAGAGCACCATCTCCTGGCGCGACCCCGCAAAGCCACATCAACCGAAGATTCCAGGATGAAACACCGGGAGAAAACGACCTCTTACTCAGCGGAGCTTCACCTACCGCCGCTTGGCGCCGCCGGGCAAGGCGCTCAAAGCGAATGTGCCGTGGCTGGCCGGCTACCGCCATCCCCGCGACCGCGACGCCGGCGGTCTGGAGCGGGGCGTGCGGCGAGCCGCAGCACGGTGCGCGCTACGGCTCGCCGCTGACTCAGCCCGCGCTGCAGGAGACGGTCGGCCAGTTCCAGTTGCCGTTGGTCTGAATCGTGGCGCCCCAGTTGTTGCCGCTGCCGTTGGACTTGGCGACAAGCGTCTGGCTGTCGGGGTAGGACGCACTGACGTTCCAGGTGGAGGAGACCTTCGCCGGCGAGGGCACGTTCATGGTCACGGTCCAATTGCTGGATCCGCTCACGGAGACGTTGAGGTTGTACCGGTCGCCCCACTGCTGACCGGCCGACAGGGTCGCGGTGCAGCCGCCATTGCCACCACCGCCACCACCCCCGCCACCGGATCCTTCACTCACCGTGATGTTGGAGTTGCCGCTGCTCTGGTAGCCCTCAGTGGCCATGATCATGTAATTGTGGTTGCCCAGGTTCATACCGTTGCGGGCCCACGCGTCGAAGTGGTTCCCGCTGGTGATGGTGCCACTGGTGCGCTTCGACTGCCGGACGCTCCAGTACTGGTCGAAGGTCCTGGTGCCCTCGATGGAGGGGGCGTTGTACCGGGTGGTCTTGTAGATGTCGTACGTGCCGCCGTCGGTGGTTACGGTGCCCTTGTACTCGCCGGTGGGCCGGTAGGTGCCCCAGTTGTCAACGATGTAGTACTCGACGAGCGGGCCGGTGGTCCATCCGTAGAGCGTCAGGTACGCGTTCCCGGACGGGTTGAAGGAGCCGGAGTAGCTGACGGTCTTGCGCCCGCCGGTGCTCCAACCCTTGCCGGCGACGAAGTTTCCGGTGTCGCGCCACTGCGTGCTGTAGTTGCCGCCGGAGCCCAGGTCCATGGAGACAGTTCCCTGGGCGTCGGTCCAGAACGAGTACCACCAGCCGTTGTTGGTGCCGGTCTGGTTCGTGGTGACGGCAGCGGTGGCGGTGGTGGCGGTCAGGAGCAGCACAGTGGCGGCGGCCAGCGCGACGGTCCAGATACTTCTGACGCTGAACAGCAGGCGGCCGCGCCTGCGGCCCCTCGGCTGTGCGGACACGTTCATATTGATACGCCTCCTGTGACAGCTCGGTTGGGGAGGTCCGATGCCGGATAGTTTTGGCCTGTGCGCGTCAACCGTCAATAGTTTCGGTACATGTTTCGAAAGCTTCGCTTGATCATCAATCTGACTACATCCATGTTTATGCAGTTCAAACAGCATGTTGCACCAGTTGAATTTATGGATTCCATATCAGACATCGATCCTGCTCCGAAGAGTGAACTCTCGGTAGCGAAACGTTTCGGTCTCCGGTTCCTCGTGTGCGGCTGGCGGTATCCCGCGCCGGCCACGGGTTCGCAAGGAGGTCGTGCGGGCACCCAGGCAGCCCTCGTTCGGCGAGCCCGCAGACAGAACCCGGCTCAGTGCCGCAGCACTCGGGGCCTCCTCCACTCTGTCCTTGGTGATCAGCGCGAGCGGGATAGGGGTGACCTCGCTCCCCCTTGCCTGTCCTGAGCAGTCCGGCCGCCCTGCTCACGGCCGTCTCGCTGATGCCCTGGGAGAGCTGGCGACCATGGCCGAGAAGCCGCGGTCCTGGACCGCGACCGGCTTTTCGTCGGTGCCGTTCTCGGTGACGATCTCGATGTCCTTGCCGCACCGCGGGCATCGAAGACCCTGCGGGCCGCGAAGGCCATCTCCGCGTCGGCAAGGGAGACGTAGTCCAGGTCCGGGTGCGCCTCGGTCATGCACTCGGCGACATCCTGGGCCTTTACTGAGTTGAACATGCCGGGCTGGTCGGCGACCTGATCGGCAGCCGGGACGGGTTCTGGTCCAACTTCTGTGGAACGGTGACGCTCAGTACCGACGGGGGTGTCGGTAGGACGGTTGATAATGCCGGTCATGGCAGATCGCAGTCCGGTTCTCCGGATCATCACCTCGGCGGCGCGGGAGTCCCTGACGCCGCTCGGCATGGCCCGGCGTGGGCGGTAGCGGCTGTGGATTGATGATCACGGGTGATGGCTCGGGGTTGTGGAGTTCACCCCGCCACGCACTGCCGGCAGCGGTCTGGACGTCGGTGCGATGTGGCTGTGGCACGACGTGGACCACCTGGCCTTCCACGTGGACGCAGTCCGAGTCAGCCCCGAGCCGTTCCGCACCGAGGACCAGTTCACGCCGCTGGCACTCGAACTCAGCCGACGGGCGGCTGTGAACGTGACCGCGCTGAGGGAGAGGTTCCCAGCTCTGCCAGACGTCGCCCGATACCTGACGTCCAGGCCGGTGCGGCGGGGATTCCTCTGGGACTGCTTCGACGCCGGGATCGCGGCCGCCTTGGTCGAGGATCCGGACACGGCCCGCGATCACTTCGAGTGAGTCCTTCTAGAGGACCCGCTGGCCCCGTGGATCGTCGAAGCCCAGGAGAAGGCACGTGAGCTTCACGCGATCGCGCCAGATCGCGACGCCGTAACTGCCTGGGTCGCCGGGCCGTCGACTCATGCCGGAGCAAGCTGGGCCTGGCTCCTGTGCCGCTCGCGATCAGCTGAATGGACCCGCTCGTCGAGCTACAGAGCCGCGGTCAGGCCAGCAGGACTCGCTTCCGTAGCAACCCGAAGCCAGCGCGTCCGTACATCTGGCGCTTGATCATTTTGATCCGGTTGACGTGGCCTTCGACGACGCCGGAGCTCCACGGCAGCGTGAGGCCGACGGTGACGGCGGCGAGATCGCGTTCGAGGCCGTTGACGAAGGTGTGGAGGCTGGGCAGGTCGTCGGCGCGAACCACCTTGATCCATTGCGGGAGCTGGTCACCCTGGAGCTGGGTGAGCATCTTCCCGAACGCGCGGACGTGGCCGGTGAGGGCATCCAGTTCGGGGCAGTCGGCGAGGACGGATTTGAGCTTCACTCGCTCGCTCTCCGGCAGGGTGTCGGGGTGGGTCAGGATCCAGCCGGTGACCGTGCGCGGGGACGGCGGACGGGCTGCCGGTGCGGTCGGGGTTGTGCGGGACGGCTGGAGGTAGGCGCGGACGGCTCCGTAGCCGCCGGTTTAGCCGTGAGTCTTGATCTCTTCCCGGAGGGTCCAGGCGTTCGTGCAGCCCTCGGCCCATCGCTCGTGCAGGTAGGGCTTGAAGTCGTCGAGCTTGGTCTTGCGGTTCTGCCACTGTCCCTGGAACAGGTCTTCCGGCCTCGCGGCGTCAGCTAGGCGTTGGACGGTGCGGTAGGTCATGCCGAGCTGGCGCTGGATCGAGCGTCGGCTGTGGCCGGCGGCCAGCAGCGCGTGGACGGCGGCGTGCTTGGCGCGGGTGCGGTCGGCGAACCGGTGCCCGGTGGGCCATGGCGACCCGCTCTCGGCCGGTGCCGGAGCCTTCTCCGGCACAGACTCGGTGAAGGTCACACGAAGGCACGAGCGGTGGTGGGAGACGCACCGCTCGGCCGCTTCGCCGAGGTTGCGCCACAGATGGAACCGATCGGCGACCTGGACCGCGGTGGGTGCCCCGATCCTCGCGCCCTCGGCGAAGAACGGGGCGCGGTCGCGGCAGACGACCTCGATTCCCGGGTGCTCGGCCAGCCAGGCCGCCGCAGTGCCTGCCTCGCGATCCGGCAGGAGGTCAACCGGCCTGCGGGTCTCGACGTCGACCAGCACGGTCCCGTAGACACGGCCCTTGCGCATCACGTACTCGTCGACGCCGACCACCCGCGGAACTTGCGGCTGGGGTTCCGGGAGGGAGTCGACCAGCCGCAGGACCGTGTTCCGGCTGATCCTCGCCCCGAAGACGTCGGCCAGCCGGGCGCCGACGCGACCGGCCAGGGCGAGGCCGACCTCGGCCAGCACCGACCGCATTCGTTCGGTCCGTTGGCTGTACCGCCGGGTCAGGCCCGCGACCTGCTCGACGAACGTCCGCCGCCCGCAGTAGACATCTTCGCATGTGAAGCGCCGGACACGGAGCCGCAGCACCACCCGCCGTCCCGCCACGGGGAGGTCAGCTGGAAACCGCAGATAAGAGCCGTGCACCCGCCCGGACCTGCTTCCGCAGCCCGGGCACCGAGCCCCGGCCGTCCGGGATCTGACACCGACTCGGATCACCTCGCCGTCGTCCTGCACCGACACCACCTTGATCCCCGGATCCGCCAGGAAGAGCAGCTCTTCCAGCCGGAGCAGTACATCGCCCACAGCCCAGAACCATCAGCCCGAACGCGGTCAGCACCGGCAGTTTCCAGACGATCTCGCGAGACCTATCAGCAAGACCAACAGTCACAGGGAGTAGGCACATCACAGAAGTTGGACCAGAACCTCACTCGGGCAGCGGGCGGAGTGGAGCGGCCTGGCCCAGGGCCCGGTGTGGCCGATGTTCGTTGTAGAAGGTCTCGAACTCAACGAGCACGTGCAGGAGATGGTGCTGGTTCCAGATCAGGGTGCGGTCGAGGAGCTCGCGGCGGCAGGTCTGGATCCAGCGCTCCATGATGGAGTTCATTCGCGGTATTCGGAGTTGCGTGCCGGGGCCCGGTCGCCCCAGCGCAGCAGATCGTGCTCGAGCGTCAACGCCCCCGCAACGCCCGGGCCCCGGCACGCAACT
>NZ_LIRG01000248.1 GCF_001419695.1 Streptomyces prasinopilosus | reverse complement strand
CGGTGACCCAGTCGGACTGGAGCTGCCCCTTGGCGACCAGCATCCAGGTGCCGAACTCCGGCCCTTCCAGGGCGGCTCCGGGTCCGAGGCGGACGAGTTGCGGTTGCGGGTGGGCGACGGCAGCGAACTGGCTGCCGGGCATCCAGGACTTGGCGTGCTGCTTCAGGTCGACCGGGATCCGGTCGAGGCGGGCGACGGAGCCGAGCACGGCACCGGAGTGGATGTAGTGGACCAGCAGCCGGCCGGCCGAGGCGAGGACGCCGGGACTGAGGTCGCAGGAGCCCAGCTGCCGTAACTGGCGTGCCAGTACGGCGAGTCCGAGCGGGGGCAGATCGGGGTTGAAGACGGCGACCCGGTCGGTCTCCAGCAGGGAGCGCAGGGTGTGCAGCCGTCGCAGGACGGCGACGGGGGTCGCGTGGGAGCAGACCACGATGACGTGTCCGTGCTGCTCGATGAGTGTCTGGAGTTCGCCCAGGGCCTGTTCGAGCGGCAGGGTGGCGATGTCCCGCAGCACCACGGCGGGCAGGGTCCGTTCGTCCTGCGGTGGCAGCGCCAGGTCGGCGCTGGTCACGGCAATGGCAGTTGGCACGCGCGGCTCCCCGTTCTCCCCATGCCCCTCGGCCCACCGGGAGTCACTCCGGTGCACCCTGATGACTTCGCTGCGTGACTATGCGAGCACTGTAACCACGGCTTTATGGCTGGAGAACAGCGTTCGTGTAGCTCGTGGGCAACCGGCGTTGCACAAGGTGCTTCAAAACGGGACACGTTGAGCATCTTGCCGGTCTCGATACGGCTCGCAGGGGGGAGGTGACGTGCTCCGCCTTGACGCCGGAACCCCGTCGCGGAGGCGTCCGTCGGTCCGGAGCGTCGGGCGGCCGAAGGCGGCCCGTCCCGTCGAAGTCGGTCCGGACCCATTGACAACCCTATTGGTCTGGACCACCTTGTTGGTTCAGCGGCGGCGCCCGCCATTCCCACGGCTCTCTCCCTCCCGCTCCGCCCTCCCCTACCCCTGTACCCCCGTAACCCGTTCCTTCCCCCCACCGGAGGCTTCAGTGGACCGCACCTCAGCCATGCCCGATCCCGGAGACAGAGCCACAGCCGGAGGCACGGCCACAGGCGGAAACCCGGCCGCCCGCAAGGGCCTTCTCTGGGCGGGCGCCCTCGTCTCCGCCCTCGCCCTCGCCTTCCCCCTGGCGGGCGCGGGTCAGGCGTCCGCGGCGGACGCGAACGCGGACGTGAACAACGTCAGGAACGCCGGCTTCGAGTCGGGCCTGAGCGGCTGGACCTGTTCGGCGAACAGCGGGACGGCCGTCCCGTCCCCCGTGCACGGCGGCGCGTCCGCGCTCAGGGCCGTCCCGGCCGGCCAGGACAACGCCCGCTGCGCGCAGACCGTCGCCGTGCGGCCCGACTCCACGTACTCGCTGAGCGGCTGGGTGCGGGGCGGTTACGCCTACCTGGGGGTGACCGGCACCGGCACGACGGACGTCTCCACCTGGACCCCGGACTCCGGCGCCTGGAAGCAGCTGACGACGAGCTTCCGCACCGGTTCCGCGACCAGGTCCGTCACGGTCTACACCCACGGCTGGTACGGGCAGCAGCCCTACTACGCGGACGACCTGTCGGTCTTCGGCCCCGACGGGGGCGGAGGCGACGGCGGCGACCCGGATCCGGTCGTTCCGGGTACGCCGGGCGGCCTCAGCGTCTCGGGGACGACGTCGTCGACGGCGTCGCTGCGGTGGAACCCCGTGTCGGGGGCGACGGGCTACAGCATCTACCGCAACGGTACGAAGGTCACGGCGGTGACGGGCACGTCCGCGACGGTGACCGGCCTCGCCGCCGCCACCTCGTACTCCTTCCAGGTGACGGCGACCAACGCGGCGGGCGAGTCCCCGAAGTCGACGGCCGTGACGGCCCGGACGACGGAGGGCGGCGGTGGCGGCGGTGACCTGCCCCGGCACGCGGTGACCGGCTACTGGCAGAACTTCAACAACGGCGCGGCGGTGCAGCGCATCTCGGACGTCTCCGGCCAGTACGACATCATCGCGGTCGCCTTCGCCGACGCGACGGGCACGCCGGGCGCGGTCACCTTCAACCTGGACTCGGCGGGTCTGAACGGCTACACCGTCGCTCAGTTCAAGGCGGACGTGCGGGCGAAGCAGGCGGCCGGGAAGAAGGTCATCATCTCGGTGGGCGGTGAGACGGGCACCGTCTCGGTGAACGACTCCGCCTCCGCGACGAACTTCGCGAACTCGGTGTACGCGGTGATGCAGGAGTACGGCTTCGACGGCGTCGACATCGACCTGGAGAACGGCCTCAACGCGACCTACATGACGCAGGCACTGCGGTCGCTGTCCGCGAAGGCCGGCCCGGGCATGATCCTGACGATGGCTCCGCAGACCATCGACATGCAGTCCCCGTCCAACTCGTACTTCCGGACCGCGTTGAACGTGAAGGACATCCTCACGGTCGTCAACATGCAGTACTACAACAGCGGGTCGATGCTGGGCTGCGACGGCAAGGTCTACAGCCAGGGCTCGGTGGACTTCCTGACCGCGCTGGCCTGCATCCAGCTGGAGGGCGGCCTCGACCCGTCCCAGGTGGGCCTCGGCCTCCCGGCCTCCACCCGCGGCGCGGGCAGCGGCTACGTCTCCCCGACCGTGGTGAACAACGCCCTGGACTGCCTGACCAGGGGTACAAACTGCGGGACCTTCAAGCCGTCGAAGACCTACCCGGCCCTGCGCGGCGCGATGACCTGGTCCACCAACTGGGACGCCACCGCCGGCAATGCCTGGTCCAACGCGGTCGGCCCGCACGTCCACGCCCTGCCGTAACCCCCCGGGGGTGCCCCTAGCAGCCGAGGGTGGCGACCGGGGGCACCGCACCTTCTTCCGAAAAGCATGAGCACTTCGGCCGCAACTGTCCGGATGTCGCTCGTTTGAGCGCTTACGTGACAGTTGGGCGTCGAGTGCTCACGCTTTTCGGCAACCCTCCCCGGAGGACGGCCGGCTCGGCCGCAGGGGGACGGGGCACGGGCGGACTGCCGTACGCCCTCGCGCCCTCGACCGGCAGGGTGGCCCACATGCGGGTGCCGCCGCCCGGTTCGCGCGCCTCGTCGAAGCCCCAGGCACCGTCGCAGGCGCGGCAGACGCAGGCCAGGAAGCGGAGGGCCGCGCGGCGATGTGTGTCGCAGGCCGTGGCCAGCCCGGGGTGGGTGTGGCGCGGATGGCCGTCGTAGACGATCACCCGCAGGGCGGCGGCACGATGGCGGAGGGAGAGGTAGACGTCCGCCGACGCCGTGAACCGGCAGGCCACCGCGACCAGTTCACTCACCGCCAGCAGGGCGGGGTCCACCAGGTCCGCCAGCCCGTGCACCCGCAGCACCTCCCGCGCCGCCGCTCTCGCCAGCGCGGGGCTGGTCGGCTGCGCGGGCAGCGTGAAGCTGTAGGCCAGGGCCTCGGGGACGGGGGCCGCGGGAGCGGCGGAGAACGCGGGTGCGACGGGGCAGCGGGACGGAGACATCGGTGACTCCTTCGGTGGGGTACGGCAGCGCCCTGCCGTGGACGGTGGCCGGTAGTCGGTGACCGGCGTAATCAGCGAAGGACGACGACGACAGCCGGTGGCTCCGTCGCGCGGACAGGCTCGCGCGATGCACAGCCGACCGCACGAGGTAGCGCCTTCGTCACTCAATGTAGAGACGCGAATGGCTCAATTGCCACCTCACTCAAGGAAATGACCCAATCGTGGTAACTGGACACTGAAGGGCGGCAGACTGCTGACGCATCACAGGGGAAGGAAGGTCATGCCTCCGAGGACGACGCCGACCGAGCGCCAGAGACGCCTGGGGAACGAACTGCGCAAGATGCGGGTCGCGGCGGGCATAACAGCCGACCAGGCCGCCGGGCTGCTCGGACTCGACCGGGCCAAGATCTCCAACATCGAGACGGGCATCCGCACCATCAGCCCGGGGCGGCTCCACACCCTTGCCCACCACTGCGACTGCTCGGACGAGGCCTACATCGAGGCGCTGGCCGCCATGGCCCGGCCCAACGGACGTGGCTGGTGGGAGCGCTACCGGGGATCACTGTCCGCCGGGCTGCTGGACATCGCCGAGTCCGAGGCCCGGGCGACGCGGATGCGCACTGTGCATATCGCCCACATCCCCGGTCTGCTGCAGACCAGCGACTACGCCCTGGAACTTTTCAGGACCGTCCTGCCACCGTTGCCGGAGCACGAGACCGCACTGCGGCTGGCGTACCGCATTGAACGCCAGCAGGTGCTGGACCGGGACGATCCGCCCGAGTACGTCGCCGTCGTGCACGAGGCGGCCGTACGGATGCAGTTCGGCGGGCGGGAGTGCGCACGGGCGCAGCTCGAGCACCTGATCGCCCTGTCCGGACGGCCTGCCGTACGGCTGCTGATCGTTCCGTTCACCGCCGGTACGTTTCCCGGGTCCGGGCAGATCTTCACGTACCTGGAAGGACCGGTCCCGCAGCTGGACACCGTCCAGGTGGACAGCACTCATGGGCCGGAATTCCTCAGTGGGGAGGCTCAGTTGGCCAAGTACCGTACGCACGTGGACTGGATGGAGCGCATCGCCCTGTCGCCGCAGGCCTCCCGCGACTTCATCCGGGACATCATCGACAGCCTGTGAGGGGACAGCATGGACGACATCACCTGGGAAGACCCCTTCTGCGGTGAGGGGGCCAGCTGCTTCCGCCTGGGGACCGACCAGGAGGGCAACGGCTACATCGCCATAGCCGGTGCCGAGGACGACCACCTCACCGACAGCCGGGACGCCCTGCGGCGGATGATCCTCGACATCAAGGCGGGGAAGGCCGACCACCTCCTGTGAGGCCGGCCGGGCCGGCGACGGACCGGGTGCCGACGGTCGCGAGCAGGTCGAGGAGGCCGGCGCCGTCGGTGCCGACGGCCGGGGTGAACCAGAGCAGCCGCTGCCGGCCGTCCTCGCTGAAGAGGTGCAGGCAGTTGACCTCGAGCGGGCCGAGGACGGGGTGGAGGAGGCGTTTGCGGTCGTCCCGACGGAACGCGACGTCGTGGTCGCCCCACAGCGCGGCGAACTCGGGGGACGCGTCGAGCAGCGCGCCGATCAGCGAACCGGCCTCGGTGTCCCTCCCGTCCCGCCTGGCGGCGGCCGCGCGCAGGTCGGCGACGAAGGAGCGGGACTGGCGCTCGTGGTCGGCCTCGGGGTAGAGGTCCCGGGCGGCGGGCTCGGTGAACCAGCGGTACACGAAACTGGCCCGGTGCCCGCGCAGGCCGGACTGGTCCCCGAGCAGCGCCACGGCGAGCGGGTTCTGCACGAGGACGACGTGCAGGTCGGTGATCACCTGTGCGGGGGTCCCCGTCAGCCGGCCGAGCAGGTCGAGCATGCCGGGGTGGACGTGTGCGGCGGCCCCGCCCCGGGCGGGCACGGGACGGTCCGCGAGGTGGTAGAGGTAGTCCCGCTCGTCGGCGGTCAGACGCAGCGCCCTCGCCAGGGCGGCGTTCATCTGCTCGGAGGGCTGGGAGCCGGCTCCGCGTTCGAGTTCGTTGTAGTAGTCCACCGACGCCCCGGCGAGCTGGGCGACCTCGTCCCGGCGCAGCCCCGGCACCCGGCGCCGGGGCCCGGAGGGGAGCCCGACGTCCCCGGGGCGGATGCGGGCGCGCCGTGAGCGGAGGAAGGCCCCCAGTTCGGCGTACTTCACAGAACCCATACCGCCCATTCTGCGCTCCTCCGAGTGGGCGACCCAGGGGATGTCGTCCCCTGGTTCCGCCGGTCGCCCGTGCGCATCGTGGACGGCATGACCACACATCCTGAAGCACCCGAAACTCTCGTACCGGCACCGGCCCGCGTCGCCGTCGTGACCGGCGGGTCGCGCGGCATCGGCCGGGCGGTCTCCCTGAGGCTCGCCCGGGACGGTCTGGCCGTCGTGGTGAACTACGCCGGTGACACGGCCGCCGCCGAGGAGACGGTGCGGGCGGTCACCGCGGCCGGCGGGCGGGCGGTCCCCGTGCGGGCCGACGTGGCGGACGAGCGGGCGGTCGCCGCGCTGTTCGACCGCGCGGAGGAGGAGTTCGGCGGCGTGGACGTCGTCGTGAACGCCGCCGGCCGGCTCGCGCTCTCCCCCATCGCCGACCTCGACCTGGCGGTGCTCGACGCCATGCACCGCACCAACATCCGCGGCACCTTCGTGGTCGCCCAGCAGGCCGCGCGGCGGCTGCGGGCGGGCGGCTCGTTCGTGGGGTTCTCGAGCTCCGTGGTCGGCACGCAGCCCCCCGCCTACGGCGCGTACACGGCGAGCAAGGGCGCCGTCGAGGCGATCACGCTGGTCCTCGCCCGCGAGCTGCGCGGGCGGGACATCACCGTGAACACGGTCGCCCCCGGCCCCACCGCCACCGACCTGTTCCTCGACGGCAAGACCCCCGAGCAGATCGACGCGCTCGCCAAGGCCCCCGCGCTGGAACGGCTGGGCACTCCGGAGGACATCGCCGAGGTGGTCGCCTTCCTCACCGGCCCGGAGGGCCACTGGGTGAACGGCCAGATCCTGCGCGCCAACGGAGGGCTGGTGTAACGGCTTTCCCGGACCGACCACCCGATGCGACGACCACGGGACGGGACAGGGGAGTGAAACATTTCCCGGGGCCCGGCGCATCAATGAGGTGAGAGCAACGGGGAAAGCCTAGGGGGGACGCGCGCATGGGGCAGGACGGCCGCGAGGGCGGGTACGGGGACTTCGCGGCGGCGCGGGCCGGGCATCTGTACCGGTCCGCGTGCCTGCTCACCGCCGGGGACACGCACCTCGCCGAGGATCTCGTCCAGGAGGCCCTCGGGCGGGTGTACGTGCACTGGGGACGGGTCTCCCGCGTGGGCAACCCCGCCGGTTACGCGCAGACCGTCCTCACCCGCGCGTTCCTCACCCATCAGCGGCGGCGCAGCAGCACCGAGCGCTCGACCGCCGCGTTCCCGGATCTGCCGGGTGCCGACGACGACCCGTCCCTGCGGCTCACCCTGCTCGACGCCCTCGCCCGGCTGCCCGCGAAGGACCGCGCGGTGGTCGTCCTGCGGTACTGGGAGGACCGCTCGGTCCAGGAGACCGCCGACGCGATGAACGTCAGTTCGGCGGCGGTGCGG
>NZ_LIRG01000247.1 GCF_001419695.1 Streptomyces prasinopilosus | reverse complement strand
CACCCCCAGCGCGTGCCCGGCGCCCCGCTCCGCTTCCTCCTCGACGTCCACCTCGGCACCCTGGCCCGCCGGCTGCGGCTGCTGGGCGTGGACACGGCGTACGAGGCGACGGACATCGGCGACCCCGCGCTGGCCGCCCGGTCCGCGGCCGAGAAGCGGGTGATGCTCAGCCGCGACCGGGGACTGCTGCGCCGCCGGGAACTGTGGGCCGGCGCGTTCGTCTACAGCACCGGACCCGACGAGCAGCTCCCCTACGTCCTGGACCGGTTCCGGCCCGAGCTGCGCCCCTGGACCCGCTGCACCGCCTGCAACGGACTGCTCCGCGCCGCCACCAAGGACGAGGTCGCCGACCAGCTGAAGAGCGGCACGCACCGCTCCTACGACGTGTTCGCGCAGTGCGCGGACTGCGGCCGCGCCTACTGGCGGGGCGCGCACCACGACCAGCTGGAGGCGATCGTGGAACGCGCCCTGAGCCGGGTCGCCCAGGAGAACTGAACGACCCGGCCCTGCGGTGTCCGCCCGCGCGGCCCGGGCCGAGCCGCGCGGGCGGTGGTCAGCCGCGCCGGACGTCGCCCTTGCCGCAGGCGACGCCGTCGCGGTTCCCGTCCAGCCGCAGCGGGTCGTCCCTGCCGTTGACCTCGAGCGTGCCGTAGTCGTTGCGCTCCAGCCAGGCGCAGCGGGCGGCGGCCGTCGCCGCGACCTCGGCCGGGAAGGCGGTCGGTACGCAGACGTTGGCCGAGCCGTAGTGCCGGTCGCAGCCCGAGACCGTCGGCGGGACCGGCTGCGCGGCGCGCTTCTTCCCGGGCCCGGTGACCTTCCCCTCCGGGGCCCCGGCGAAGTCGTGCACGTGGGCGCCGGCGTCCTTCGCGGTCAGTGCCGCCGGGCCCTGGAGGTGCACCCACTCGGCGACCGAGGGCACGCCGGCCGCGTCCACCGCGAACAGCATGTACCAGCCGGGCGGCGCCAGATCGGGATTGCTCGTCACGTTCAGGTCGACGGTGGTCCCGCCGTCCTCCCCGACGGACAGCGGCAGGTCCACGAACCGCTGGTTGGGGTCGGAGGAGTGGGTGACGGCCGCCGGGCGGATCAGCTCGGCCTTGGCGATGGGCCGGTCGACGGTGATGCGCTGGGTGTCGCCGTAGGTCCACTCGCTGTCGATCAGCGAGGTGATCACCGGCCGTTCGCCCTGGAACAGGTAGGGCGGGCTGTAGACGGACACGCTGTGGTTCCAGGAGCCGTTGCCCGGGTTGTCGCCCGTGGTCATGACCCGGCCGTCGGGCAGCAGGAACGCCGAGGAGTGGTACCCGCGCGCCTCGGGGTCGACGGCCACCGGGTCGAAGGTCTCCGACACCGGGTCGAAGACCGACGTCTCGAAGACCGGGTCGGCCCGGTTGTGCAGCCCGCCGCCGGTCTCCAGCACCTTGCCGTCGGGCAGCAGCACCGCCGAGAGGTACATCTTGCCCTGGTCGCCGGTCTGCGGCACCGGGCCGTCGCCGTGGTCGACCGTGCCCTGCGGGATCGGCGGCCCGGCCACGTAGGAGGGGTTCGCCTCCTTGAGGTCGATGATGTCGGTCAGCCGGTTCGCGTCCGGATTGGAGTCGATGTTGCCGCCGCCCAGGGTGAGCACCTTCTGGTCCTGCGCCGGGGGCAGCAGCACGCTCGCCGACTGGTCCCGCTCGTCCTTCTTCCGCAGGCCCGGGACCTCGGTGACCGTGTTGGCGCCGTAGTCGTAGATCGCGGAGCCGGTGCCCGGGATGTTGTTGCCGAAGACGTGGCTGCCCGAGTAGAACAGGCGCCCGTCCTGCATCAGGATCATCGACGGGTACAGGCCCCAGTACGACCAGGTCTGGTGGACCCGGTTCATCGGCAGCCACCGCTGCTCGGCGTCGGACCACAGGTCGGCGGTGACCGAACCGGTGGAGTCCTCGCGCAGACCGCCGAAGCTGATCACGTCGCCGTTGCCGAGGATCGTCGCCGACGGGTACCAGTGGCCGTCGTTCATGTCGTCGGTCCTCGTGTAGGTCTCGGTCTCCGGGTCGAAGACGTACGAGTCCCTGTACCCCTGGTAGCCGACCGTGCCGTCGGCGGACGGGTAGCCCTTGTTGCCGCTCATCACCAGCACCCGGCCGTCCCGCAGCTGCACGTGCCCGGCGCAGAACATGTCGTCCGGCGTGGGGACGATCGCGTACGTGCCCTCCTCCGGGTCGTAGACGGCGCTGGTGAAGGTGCCGGCCTCGAACAGTTCCTCGCTGTTGCCGGAGCCCGCGATCAGCAGCACCTTGCCGTTGTGGAGGACCACGGAGTGCATCGAGCGGACCGGGTTCTTCGTGGGCAGCACCTCCCACGCGCCGTCGGCGCACTCCCGGGCGGTGCCGGTGCAGCCCGGCTCCGGGACCGGCTCGGTGACCTGCTCCATCGTGTAGTCGTCGGTGGTGACCGCACCGGTGCCGTAGACGGAGACGCCCCAGGAGATGCGGTCGGTGCCGGCCGGGACCTCCGGGGTGCGGACGGTGGCCTCGGTCCAGGCGGCGGGCTGCATGTCCAGCGTCTTCAGGTCCGTCCAGTACTGCCAGCCGGCCGTCTCGTCGTGCCGGAACAGGGTGAGCGAGGCGTCCGGGGTCGTCGACTTGTACCAGAGGCCCAGGTCGTACTGCCCGCCCGGCGACACGACCGGCGCGCACGCGGCGGACTCGGTGATCAGCGCCTTGCGGTCGCCCCCGGCGCGGCGGGTCAGCTCGACCCTCATCGCCCTGTCGCCGGAGTGGGCGTCGGAGGTGGTGGTGAAGGAGAAGTCGTTGTCGCCCCAGCCGGACTTCTCCCAGCAGTGCGGCATGTCGTCCGCGCCGGCGGTCTCGAACCCGGGGTTCGTGATCAGGTTGGCGGCCGAGGCGGGCTGCGGGGCGGTGAGGAGGAGACCGGCGGTCAGGGCGCCGACCGCCAGCAGGGCGGTACGGCGTCCGGTGCGCACGGGTGCCCTCGTACGGCTCGTTCTCGTTCTCGCTCTCGCTCTCATGCGGTGCTCCTCGCGGTGCGGCTCTCTTCGGTGCGGTCCTCTTCGGGGCGGTCCTCTTCCGGACGGCGGCCCGCACGGCCCGTCGCGGCGCCGCGACGGGCCGTGCGGTCCCCGCGGTCCCCGC